>CAJOFW010000020.1:0-13015 GCA_905234005.1 uncultured Oscillospiraceae bacterium | reverse complement strand
AGGCTGTGCAGCACGCCGTTTCCCTGCGCGTGGGATACGCGCATCCTGGCCGTGCCGTCGGACAGATCGAGTGTGCCGCGAATCAGCCTTGTCTTGGGGCTTTTCTTGCCGAAATCCTCCGCAAGCGTGACCTGCAGCTCGCTCAGCCGCGGCTCACGATGGCCGCAGAGCTTCCGCAGAGCGGGCAGGACGACGGCGTAGTAGTTCGTGAGCGACGAGGCAGGGTTGCCCGACAGTCCGCACACGAGCCTTCCGTCGAGCACACCGTAGGCCGAAGCGCCGCCGGGCTTGAGCTTCAGCGTTCGGATCAGCATTTCGCAGCCGGCCCGTTCCATGGCGTCCGGCGTGTAGTCGTAGTCGCCGACGGACACACCGCCGGTCAAAAGGATCATGTCGCACGCCGCCGCCGCCTCCCGGATGGCCCCGGCGATGCGGTCGGGGTCGTCGCCGACGGACGACGCGACGCAGCCGCAGCCGAGCTTTTCGACCTCGGCGCGGAAGGTGTAGATGTTCGTATTGACGATTTTGCCGCCGGTCAGCGTCTCACCGGGCGATACAAGCTCGCTGCCTGTCGTGATGACGGCGACGGTCGGCGGGACGTACACAAGCGGCTCGGTGATGTGCTGCGCCGCGAGCACGCCCAAAAGCGCCGGGTCGATGACTGTGCCGGGCAGGGCCAGCGCGTCGCCGGTCTTCACGTCCTCGCCCTGCGGAACGACGTTCTCGCCCGGGGAGAAGGACGAGAAGATCGTGACGGAATCGGCGGTGAACTCGGTGTCCTCGTACTTCGTCACGGCGTCCGCGCCGGGCGGTACCGGGGCGCCGGTCAGAATCTTGACCGCCGTGCCCGGCGTGACCGTCCGCGTCCACATGGACCCGGCGGGGATCTCCTCGAGCACGCGGAGGGTGACGGGACGCTCCCGGGAGGCGTCCGCCGTGTCGGCGGCCCGGAAGGCGTAGCCGTCGAACGGGCTGCGGTCAAACGGCGGCACGTCGTGCGCGGCGGTGACGCGTTCGGCCAGAATCGAGCCGACGAGCCGCTCCGTGTCGATCGAGACGCGGCGTGTACGCGTCGGCGCGGGGGCGTATGACAGCAGAAGCTCCCGGGCGTCCCTGTAATGCAGATTGGTTTCCATAATATTGTACCCTGACAGAAAAAACAGCTCTGTAAAAAAGACAGAGCTGTTCCCTGATCGGTGTCAGACTCTCCTTTTCAAACGTGAAGGCTGGCCCGTTTCCGGCCCAGCCCCGGCCGGACGGGCATGGCGAACGCTTTAGCCCGTCCGGCTCGGAGAAAAATGAAACTGTGACGCGGAATTACTTCGCGGTGATGTTCACCGGCTCCGTCCTGCCGTCGCGGAGGCAGTTGCGGGTGATGCCGAGGATATCGCGGGCCTCCTGCGCCGTCGCGATCTCACGGCCTGCCAGCTTTGCAAGCTCCACGGCGCGCTCGACCAGCATGACGTTCGTCGCGATGATCTTGCTGCCGTCCGGGGCCTTGCCGAACATGACGTTGTCCTCCAGACCGACGCGCAGACCGTCGCAGCCGAGCGCGAGACCGGCGAGCATCATCGGCATATGGCAGCGGCCGATGCCGGAGACGGACCAGGTGGCGCCCTCGGGCAGCTTGTTCACAAGGAACGCGAGGTTCTCAGCCGTGCCGGGCATGGAGCCGCCGACGCCCATGATAAACTGGATGTGGGGCGGCTTGGGGATGCCGTGCTTGTTGACATAATACATGACGGAGTCGATGTGGCCGGTGTCGAAGACCTCGAACTCGGGCTTCACGTCGCAGGCGACGACCTCCTGCGCGAGCAGGTTCAGGAAGCGGGGGCTGTTCTCGAAGATGTAGGAGTTCGACCAGTTGAGCGTGTTGGGGTCGAAGGAGCACATCTCGGGCTTGAGGGCGGAGAGGTGCTGCAGGCGCTTGAAATCCTCATACTCGCCGCCGGAGGTGGTGAGGTTGATGATGATGTAGGCCCTCCTCGGCGCAGTACTTCCGGGACAGCTCGACGGTCTCGGTGAACTTCTGCAGGCTCATGGACTTGTAGCCGATCTCCATCTTGCCGTTGACTTCCTTGTCCTCGCGGACGTGGATGTGGGCGACGGACGCGCCGGCCTTCGCCACGGCGACGACCTCGCGGGCGATCTCCTCGGGGGTGTAGGGGACGGTGGGGGCCTGCGCCTTCTTTGTGCCGGCGCCGCAGATGCAGCACTGGATGATGATTTTATTGGATTTGGACATGGGAATCATTCCTTTCGATATTATAGTGAGGTCATTATATTACGGATTATATTCTTTCTCAAGGAAAAGTTACAGCATCTCGATGACCGTCGCCTGACCCATGCCGCCGGCGATGCAGAGGGTGGCGAGGCCGTATTTGAGGCCGCGTTTTTTCATCTCGTGGATCAGTGTGACGAGGATGCGGCAGCCGGACGAGCCGACAGGGTGGCCCATGGCGATCGCGCCGCCGTTGACGTTGATGATGTCCATCTTGTCCTCCCAGCCCAGGAGCTTGATGCAGCCGAGGGACTGGGCGGCGAACGCCTCGTTCAGCTCGATGAGCTGGATATCGTCGATCGTGAGTCCGGCGTTTTTGAGCGCCTTGGGCACGGCGTACACGGGGCCGAGGCCCATCTGCTGCGGGTTGCAGCCGGCCTGACCCATGCCGATGATCTTCGCGAGCGGCTTGAGGCCAAGCTCCGCGGCCTTCTCCTCGCTCATGAGCAGCATCGAGGACGCGCCGTCGTTGCGGCCCGAGGACGAGCCGGCGGTGACGGTGCCGGTCAGCTCCTTGGAGTTGTACATTTTTCCGTCCTCATGGACGTCAATGCTGAATACAGGCTTCAGCTTCGCCATTTTCTCCTCGTTCGTCGTGCGGTTGGGGAACTCGTCGGTGTCGAAGACGATGGGATCCTTCTTCCGGCCCTGGGGGATGACCATCGGGATGATCTCGTCCTTGAAGCGGCCGGAGTCGATCGCGGCGATGGCCCGGCGCTGGCTCATGAGGGAGAAGGCGTCCTGCTCCTCACGGGTGATGCCAAGCTCCATGGCGACGCGTTCGGCGGTGGCGCCCATGTTGTAGGAGCCGTAGATCTCCTCGGGCTGGCTCTTGAACTGGCCCTCGGTCAGCGCGTCGACCAGCGTCGTATTGCCGGTGCCGACGCCCCAGCGGGCGCCCCGGATGTAGAAGACGGCGTTCGACATGGATTCGGTGCCGCCGGCGAGGACGACGTCGGACACGCCGGTCATGATCTGCATCGCGCCGTTCTGGACGGCGGTCATGCCGGAGGCGCACTGGCGCATGACCGTGTGCGCGCTCGCGGATTCGGGGATGCCGACCTTCAGCGCCGCGACGCGGGCGATGTTCGGTTCGTCGGAGGTCTGGCGGCACTGGCCGAGGATGACCTCGTCGATGACGGCGGGGTCGATGCCCGTGCGGTCAAGATTTCCCTTCATCGTGGCGCAGGCCATATCCAGCGCGGACAGGGGCCTGCACGCGCCGCCCATCTTGCCGACAGCGGTTCGGCACGCGTCAACGATGACTGCGTTTCTTATTTCCAATGGAAAGACTTCCTTTCTGATTGAGATTGTGTGAGAATATGTGAATTGTGCGAGTGTATATTATATGGTATCCGGCCCTATCGCCTGGACAGGGCCGGGATGACGCTTATTCCTGTTCGAGGTAGGTGATGCCTACGTAGTGGTCGTGGTCGGTGCGTTCGTTCTCGTAGACGACGGGCTTGAAGCCGGGGAAGGTGACGGTCACGGTCCAGCTCTTACCTTCGGGGAGATTGTCGAACTCATAGTCGCCGGCCCAGTTTGTCTCGGTCTCGTGCGTCTCGCCGGTCTCGGCGCAGGCGATCGTGACCTTCGCGCCGATGCAGACCTCCTCCAGCTCCTTCGGGTACGCGACCGTACCGGCGAGGAACTTGCCGGGGATGTTCAGGTGGACGACGGAGCCGGTCATGCCCTTCCACGGCGTGACCGTATTGGCCGCGATGAGCTTCGAAATGGCGCTGTCGGGGTCGGCGAGGTCGCCGAACACGAGCGCCTGGTTCGGGCACGCCTCGACGCAGCGCGGCTCAAAGCCGGGGTAGTCGGGATCGTCCAGAAGCTCGGCGCACATCGTGCATTTCTGCGGAAGCTGCAGCTCCTCGTTCCAGAAGACGGAGCCCTGCGGGCAGGCGTCCGCGATGGCCTTCTGGCCGACGGCCTTCTCCGGGTCGATGATGACGATGCCGTCCTCGCGCTTGTAGACCGCTCCGTCCTTCGCGGCGGCCATGCAGGCGGGGTTGTCGCAGTGGCTGCACGGCACGGGCACCGTGGCGGTGCGGACGTGGCGGGGGTTGTCGCCGCGTTCCCATTCGATGATGTTCATCCAGTACTGGCCCAGCTCGGGCTGGGATTTCGACAGGGCGGTGTCCCAGCCGCAGTGCTCGTCCTTGCAGGCCATGAAGCAGGCGTAGCAGGCCATGCAGCGGGCGGAATTGATCGCGATGCCGGGCTTTTTCATCTTGGTTTTCAGCATGGTAGCCACCTCGTTAGTCTTTCTCGCCGAAGAGAAGGTCTGCCTCGGCGGAGGTGCGGATGGGACGCTCGGTCTCGAGCTGCTGCTTGTCGACCGCGTCCAGGATGAACTCCCAGCCCTGGCCGAAGTTCGGGTCGGGATCGGCCTTTTCGACCTCGATGTTGCAGCTGTAGGGCGCCATGGCCGGGACGTAGTCGCCGATCAGACGGCCCGGCGTGAGGACGTTGATGGAGCCGCCCTTGTCGGTGCTGCCGCACTTGCCGTACTCGATCGGGTTGTAGATGCCGGAGGAGGTGTAGGCGTGGATCGTCTGCGGCCAGACACGGTATGTGACGCGGGCGACGCACAGGACGCTGCCGCGGTCGTTGTACAGCCGCACGACGTCGCCGTCCCTGATGCCCTTCTGCTCCGCGACGTCGCGGTTGATGTGGCAGACGAGGTAGGGGTTGCCGTTTATGAGAACGCGGTTCTTGGGAACCTCCCAGAGCCACTTGGCGTGCTGGTTGTAGTGGGTGTGGTAGTCAAAGCGCGGGTGCGGGGAGATAAGGCCGTAGGGGTATTTGTCCGCCGAGAGGGACTTGTGGCCCTCCCAGGAGTCCTGATACTGCGGGATCGGACGGCGGGCCTCGTCGTCCGGCGCCCAGTAGGTCAGCGATTCGGAGACGAACTCGAATTTGCCGGAGAACGTGCCGAGCAGATGCTCCTCCTGGAACACCTTGTGGTTCATGGTGTCGCAGGCGCGGTTTTCGGCGAACCAGTTGAAGCCGGGACGGCGGTCCCAGTTTTCGAACAGGCCGGTCTTCGGATCCTTGTTTTTCTCGTTGAACGAGACGGGGATGATATAGTAGCCCTTCTTTTTGAAGTCCTCCCAGTTCATGGCCTTGGGAAGGTCGGAGAACTGCCAGAAGCGTTTGGCCCATTCCTCCTCGGTGCGGCCCTCGGTGAAGCGCTCGCCCCAGCCGAGACGGGCGGCGACCTGCGAGAAGATCCAGAAGTCGGAGCGGGAATCCCACAGCGGCTCGATGGCCTTGTCCTGATAGACGATCATCTGCCAGGAGTTGCCGGACTCGGAGTGCGAGCAGTAGCCGCCGAGACCGGACGAGCCGACCTCGCCGATGTCCACGCGCTCGAGGTTGGTGCAGGCGGGCAGGATGACGTCGGCGTGACGTGTCTCCGGTGTGAAGTAGATGTCCTGGTTGATGACGAACTCCAGCTCGGGACTCTTGTACATCTTCGCCCATTTGTTCGTGTCGAGCATGGTGCCGAAGAACGAGCCGCCGTAGCGCCAGAAGCAGTGGACTTTATTATAGCCGGGGGCGGGGTAGACGTGGCGGGTGAACTCGAGGTCGATGCCGCCGCCGCAGAAGCCCTCGCCGTACCACTCGTAGTGGCCGTTCAGGATCGCGTCGGGCAGATTCGGGCGGTACAGCACCTGCTCCACGGAGTTCATCGGGCAGTCGTCCGCGATCGGGGCCTTCGCGATGGAGGCCAGCGGATCGGAGTAGCCGCCGAACCAGAAGTCGTAGTTCATCGGCGCGCCGCAGCCGGGGCCCCAGAAGGCGCGGCCGGGCTTGCCCATGCCCTGCATGGCGGACAGCAGAACGAGAAGACGGGCGTATTCGGTGCCGTTCGAGTGGCGGCATGCGCCGCCGAAGCCGCCGCGCATACCGGAGCCGACCGTCGTCGGGGTCTGCGCCCAGCGGCGGGCGATGGCCTTGATGTCCATGGCCGGGACGAGGGACAGCTCCTCCGCCCACTTCGGGGTCTTGGGCGTGCCGTCCGGGCCGCGGCCGAGGATGTGATCGGCGAATTCCTTGAAGCGGTGGCCGTGCTGCTTCACATATTCGTGGTCAAACGTGCCCTCTGTCAGCCACACGTAGGCGATGGCCTCCAGAATCGCGGAGTCGGTGCCCATACGGGGGCCGATCCACTTGTCCGCGTGCTTGACGGAGGTGTAGTTGTTGAACGGGTCGACGTAGATGAAGGTGATGCCCATCTCCTTCATCCACCAGCGCCAGAGCGCGGACTCCTGCGCGGAGTAGCCGCCGCGGCTGGTGTCGGGGTCGGACGACCAGCAGATGATCGTATCGGCGTTCTGCATGGCCATCTCGAGCATATCGTACGGCTCCGGGCCGCCGAGACGCCAGTAGTAGCCGTAGGTATGCGGCGTGCCCCAGTGGAAGCCCTCCCACGAGTCGGGGTTGTCGGCGACGCGGGTGTAGCCCATCATCGAGAAGAAGCGGTTGAACAGGGAGATCTTGTAGCCGACGAGGCCCCAGGAGTGGTGGGACGACGTACAGGCCATGATCGTCTCCTTGCCGTAGGTCTTGTGCAGACGCTTGATCTCACGGGCGACGAGGGACAGGGCCTCGTCCCAGGAGGCGCGGCGATAGCCGGACTTGCCGCGGTTTTCGGTGTTGCGGTTCTTGCCGTCCGGGGTCTCGACGAAGTCCTCGCGGATCATCGGGTACTTCAGGCGGTCATAGGAGTAGGTGCGATCCTTCTCGCAGTAGCCGAGCAGCGACATCGTGAACTTGCGCTGGGGGGTGTATTCCTGTCCGCGGGCCTTGATGACCCAGCCGGGGGTGTCGTCGTCCGTGAGGACGATGGGACGCACGCGGCGGATCACGCCGTCCACGGTGTGCACGGTCATCGGGCCGGCCACGCATACGCCGTGGGAGATTTTCTCCTTCGGATGCCCGGCGGAGCTGGGGGTGATTTTTTCAGCCATTTTGTCGTCCCTCCTTATTGAACTTCGACCATCTGCGCGGCGTACTCGCCGTAGGGGTCGATCTCCACCATCGTGCCGACGTACTTGCCGTCCTTCCGCTCGAAGGCGCGCATATTGAAGTCCTCCATCACGGGGATCCAGTACACCTTGCCGTCGGGGCCCTGATAATGCTTGCCGAGGTGGAAGCGGTGCTGGAGCATGAAGTTGCCCTTATCGTCGAACTTCGCGGCCTCGGCGTAGTGCAGATTCAGGAAGCTCGGGTTCACGACGCCGTACTTCTCCCAGCGGAAGGGGCCGATGTCCTTCCAGTCGTCGGGGAGGGAACGGAAGGTCTCGACGATCACGTCGTAAACGTCCGTGCCGGGCATGCCGCAGCCCTCAAAGCCCTCGTACCACACGCGGTAGGCGTTCATGTGCTCGCTCGGGTGATTTTTGAGGATTTCCTTCACCCGCGCCATAAGCTCTTCCTTCGTCAGCGTGACGTTCTCGTCGGGAAGACGCAGAAGGTATTTTTTCTGAAGATCCACTGTACTTCCTCCTGATTATTTCGTGCAGCTCTGCCAGAGGGCGGCCTTGTCCTCCGCGGTGCCGGCGGCGCGTTCGTCGCCGTAGCCGTAGCTCCAGTCGACGGCCAGGTCGACCGCCTTTGTCAGACGCAGATCCTGTCCGAGAAGCATCCCGGTGCCGTGATACTTCGCGTTCAGCTTTTCGAGGGCGGCGGCGCGGGCCTCGTCCTCTGACTCCGCCTTCGCCCAGACGCGGGCGGGGGCGCAGAACACATACTTCGGCTCCGTCGGCTTCTCGAGCTGCTTCTTGTCGACCTCAAAGAAATATTTCTTCATCTTCACGCCTCCTCAGTACATACGGACGTCGGGGATGCACTGCCCGGCGACCCAGGGGGCGTACTTCGCCATGAAGTTTGCGTCATCCCCCGCAAAGTCGTAGTTCACAAGCTCCGAGGGATGCACCCACATGAATTCGGCGTAGGCGCCCGCCTTCGGCTCGGACTGCCAGGTGTTCACCGCCTCGTAGTAGAGGTGATAGTCGTCCTTCGTGTGCGTGTTGTGGGTGATGTTGCCCTCGTAGAGGTGCTCCACGACGCCGTCCGACGGCTTTTTGCGGCCGCGGGTGATGAGCTTTCCGACGCCGACGGTCATGCCGAGCTGCTCGCCCGCGATGCGGGCGGCGGCGGCCTCGTCCGTCTCGTTCGTGCGCTCGCGGTCGTGGGGGAATTCCCAGACGCCGTCGGCGTTTTTGCAGATCAGCACGTCACCGGTGGGGCCCTGATGGTGCTGGATCAGAACGGAGATTGTTTTCATCGCTTCATCCTCCCGTTACAGCGTGTACTGGTTCGGCGCGGGGACATAGCCCTCCGCCTCCAGCGCGGCGCCGACCCGCTCCCGGAACTGGCGCACGGTCTCGATGCGCACGTCGCGGTCGACGCGCCTGACCTCTTTGCCATCCTCCGTGCAGACGGCCCACTCGGTGAAGCCGTCCGGCGTGCTGCGGCACTCGAATTTGTACTCCTTCACTTACGTACCTCCTGATCGTTGTCGCCGGAGATTGCCGGCGCTATATGGTTATACGGTGTTTTTTGACAATTCTGCGGTTCTCTGACAGATCTGCGGTTTCCGTGTCGGCACTACGCATCGCCGTCGTCCCCGGCGGGCTCCTGCCAGGACATGAAATCGACGTCGTCCGCCGGGAGCTGGCCGGTCATATCGAGATAGGATATGATGCCCCGTTCGGCGGCGGCCATGACCCCCAGAGGGTGCATATCGGGCTTCGGCGTGATCTCAAAGAGCTTATCCGCCGCGCTCGTGAGGTTTTTGATCATCGCTGTGTTGCGCTCGTTGATCGGAAAGCCCCGGCGGCGGCCGTCCTCCGCGTCCAGCTTGTGGATAAAGCACTGGTACTGGTTCTGAAAGACAAAGACGTACATCACCTCGCTGCCCGAGAGGATGCCGACCATTTTCGCGTTGCCGAGCGCCCGGATCAGCCTGTCGCCGTCCATCGGCATGAGGCGCAGACGCACGTCGTTCGCGTGGTTGTCGCGGTCGGTGCGGTCGCGGCTGTGACGGACGGGGTTTGCGTCATCCATGGTGGTTGTCACCGCCTTCCCAGGGCCGGGAAATCCCCGGCCAAAGCATACAATAATAATATAAACTATGGAACGATACCAATGTCAATGCGGTAGTTGGCTTACGGTTCACAACCTATCGGTTGTCACCGGCTTTTACCGACCTTCACCGCCCGCCGCCCTCCGGTCGAGGGGAATGTCGCCGAGGTTCACGCACTCGCGGGTGCGCAGCCGTTCAAACAGCTTCGGCTCGTAGCCCGGGCACTGGATGGAGAGATCAAACAGGCCGACGGGCAGATCGTTGAACCAGAAGTCGCCGTATTCGTCCGTCCGCGTCTCCCAGCGCTTGCCGCCGGAATTTAAGAGGCACCTCGCGCCGATGACGACCTCCTTCTCCACGGGGTCGTACACGGTTCCGGCGATGAACTGACCGGGGATGTTGCGGTAATACACACGCGGAAACGCCGCGTTCTCGGGGTGGAGCACCGCCGCGCCCTCGATGTAATCCATCAGCTCGTCCTCCTCGCCGAAGCGCAGTGCGTCGGTGGGGCACGCCTCCACGCAGCGGGGAAGCTTCGCCCCGTGGTCGAGCAGATGGGCGCAGCCGGTGCACTTCTGGGCGATGTTCTCCTTTTCGTTGAAGAAGATCGCGTCATACGGACACGCCGCGACGCAGGCCCCGCAGCCGGTGCATTTGTCCGGCAGGAGGACGATGAGTCCGTCGTCCCGGCGCTCGAACGCCCCGGCCGGGCAGACCTCCATGCACTTCGCGTTCCGGCAGTGGCCGCACATGCGGGCGATGTAGTGGATGCGCACCTTGGGGATGGTGCCCTGTACGTGGTCGGTCACACGGCACCAGAACTGCCCGGTCAGCGGCTGCGGTCTCGCGTAGGGCGACCAGTCGTTTTCGGCGTGCTCGTCCTTGCAGGCGAGCTGACAGTTGTAGCAGCCGGAGCACCGGGCCACGTCTATGACAAACGCTTTGCTCATGAGCCTGTATCCTCCTCTCCGAGCAGCCACCCGGCGAGGCACACGCCGGCGTCGGGGTGGACTGTCCGCTCAAACGCCTCGGGGTAATCGCGCCGCCAGGCGGCCATCTCCTCGTCCGTGACCTTCTCCACCTGCACGAGAAAGCCGGATACGGCCATACCGGTTGCGTTTTTCGAGGTCGTGGAGGTGGGGGTGATCGTGTTGATGTCGCCGCCGCGGTCGAGCCAGCCGGGGATGATCGGGTCGAGCCGGGCGCCGTGGTCGACGTAGCACGCCCGGGGGATGAGCCGTTCGGTCACGTAAGCGCCGCAGAGCACGACGCCGCGTTCATTATATACCTTCACGATGTCGCCGTGTCGGATGCCGCGTTTTTCGGCCTCGGAGGTGTGCAGCCAGATCGGCTCGTACTGGTAGCCGTCCTTTCCGCGGATTTTCATCGTCTCTACCTCGCGGTTCCAGACGATGTCGTCGCACTGGGCGTGCATACGCCAGCGGCCGTGGTTCGACATACACAGCAGCGGGTATTTCTCCGCCCGCTCCGAGGACAGGCGCTCGTCGTGAGATTCGGATTTTTCGATCCAGTGGGGGACGGGCAGCCGCTCCGGGTCGTCGGGGGTGTACTCGGCGATCTCGGTGGAGTAGTATTCGAGCTTGCCGGTCGGGGTGGACAGGGGAGAGGCCTCCGGGTCCTTCCAGAAGCCGTACAGCCCGGCGGGCAGACTCTCATGCTCCTCCTGCTCCTTGCAGGGAACCACGAAGATTTTGCGCTTTTTGAACTCCTCCCACGTCATGTAATCCTCGCAGCCGGTGGACTTGTAGAAGAAGCGGACGCGCTCCTGCTCGGTCATGCGGCCGGTGTAGGCGTCGTAATACGCCGGGCCTAGCTTCTCCGCTACGCGGGCGCAGACGTCGAAATCGCTGACGGACTCGCCGACGGGCGGGCAGCACGGCTCCTCGTAGTAAATCGAGGTGAACTCGCCGGAGGACATATTGTTGCCGAGGTCGTACATCTCGTGCTTTGTGACGACGGGGAAGATGATATCGGCGAAGTAGCAGTCGTTCTCAAGCCACGGGTGCTGGGCCACGACGCATTCGATGCTCTCGTCCTGATACGCCCTTGCGGTGAGGTTGCCGTCGTTCCAGCACGTCACCTGACACGGCGCGTCGGTCCAGATCATGTGGACGCGGCTGAGGCCGGGGCGGGGGTACTGCATCTCCTTGAACTGGTACTGCTGCGTAGGGTAGCGGTAGTTGTCGCCGACGGGCTGCTGGCTCGAGGAGAAGCACTGCAGGCCCCGCCATTCGGCGTGACCCTCCAGTATGGCCTTGTGGATGTTGCAGCGGGGGATGAACTGCAGCGGCGCGGGGAGCTGCTTGAAGAGGTCGATCAGCTCCGGCGCCCGCTCCTTCTGCGCCGGCGTGAGCTGGAAGCGGCCGGCGATGTTGATGTGCGGCTCGACGTCGCCGTCCACGGGACGCAGCGCGTCGGCGATGGCCGTGATCTTCGGGACGAACTTGCCCTGATACGGCACCGGGTAGTCCTTGTTCCAGAGATTCCATTCGATCATCTTCGCCTGATGCACGCCGGGCTTGCCGACGCCGCGCATACCGAGCAGCATGACCTCGAGCCGGGCCGGCTCGGACGAGTACGGGCCGCGGATGTAGCAGCCGCCGTTGCCGTGGATGATCGATGCGGTCTTCCTGGCCCAGTCACGGGCGAGGGCCTTGATCGTCCACTCCCTGACGCCGCACTTCTCGCTGGCCCAGGCCGGCGTCTTCGGCACGCCGTCCTCGCGGCCGAGGACGTAGTCCTCGAATTTGTCGAAGCCGTAGGCGTGGGTCGCGATGTAGTCCTTGTCATACGTCCCCTCGGTGATCCAGACATACGCGATCGCGAGCTGCAGCGCCACGTCGGTATTCGGCAGGATGGGGATCCACTTGTCGGCGTGGACGGCGGCGCCGTAGTTCAGGTCGGGGCAGACGTAGACGCTTTTCAGGCCGATCTCGCTGAGCCAGTAGCAGAGCCTGCTCGGCATATGCGACACGACGCCGAGCGGCGTCGTCTCCGGGTCGCAGCCCCAGAAAAGAAGCAGATCGGCGTTCCGGGCGATGTCGGGGTAGAGGTTCGTCTGCGGGGCCATCTCGCCGACCGGCTCGCAGCCCCAGACGTATTTCGCCCCCCAGAACCAGCCCTCCCACGAGTCCATGTTGCGCATTTGCAGCGTGTACCCGCCCATGAGGGAGAGAAGCCGGTTCGGGCAGCCGTGGGACGGGGCGACGTTCTTGCCCTCGCCGTGCATATCGGCCTGACACAGCACCGCCTCAGGCCCGTATTTTTCCTTCTGCCGCACAAGCTCGTCCGCGACGATCTGCGCCGCCTCGTCCCAGCTTATACGGACGTATTTCGATTTGCCCCGGTTCTGCGGATTGCGCTCGCCGTGGGGATCCCAGTCCACGCGCTTGAGGGGATAGCGCACCCGGTTCGGGGAGTAGACGCGGGATTTGTAGCCGAGACCGAACGGCGTGATCGTCACACGGTTCGGCGCCTCGAACGTCTTGCCGCGGGCGTGTATCTTCCACGGGTTGCAGTATTTTTCGGTGTATTCCTTATCGTAGATGTATGGCCGGATGCGGGTGATGCGGCCGCCGGACGAGTCCACCTGACACGGCGCGCCGCTCTCC
>CAJOFW010000019.1 GCA_905234005.1 uncultured Oscillospiraceae bacterium | reverse complement strand
ATGGTACACAGAATATTCAGCGAACACGAGCTGCATTATCTGCGGATGCTCTCGCACGAGTATCCGACCGTACAGGCGGCCAGCATGGAGATCATCAACCTCCAGGCCATCCGCAATCTGCCGAAGGGCTGCGAGCACTTCATATCCGACGTGCACGGGGAATATGAGGCGTTTCTGCACATCCTGAATTCCTGCTCCGGCGCCGTCCGCGAGACGCTGGAGAGTCTGTTTTCGGACACGCTCCCGGCGGAGGAGCTTGATACGCTGGCCACGCTGATCTATTACCCCCGTGACAAGCTCGAGCTTATGAAGAAGTCCGTCCCGGACATAGACGAGTGGTACCGCGTGACGCTCAACCGTCTGCTGCGGACGTGCCGGCTTCTGTCCGCGCCGTACTCGCGTTCGCGTGTGCGCAAGGCGATGCCGGACGCCTACGCGTACATCCTCGAGGAGCTTCTGAACATCCACCACGAGGACGAGGATCAGCGCGAGCACTTCGACAGCATCCTCGACTCGATCATCGAGATCGGCCAGGCCCCCGACTTCATCGCCGCCGTGTGCCGGGTCATCAAACGCATGACCGTCGATCACCTGCACCTCGTCGGCGACATCTTCGACCGGGGACCCCGCGCCGATATCATCATGGATTCGCTGATGCAGTACCACAGCGTCGATATCCAGTGGGGCAACCACGACATCCTGTGGATGGGCGCGGCGTCGGGCAGCCGCACGCTCGTGGCGACGGTGCTGGCAAATTCCATCCACTACAACAACCTCGAGGTCGTAGAGAGCGGCTACGGCATCTCCCTGCGTCCGCTGTCGGTGTTCGCGAACGAGGTATACCGCGACTGCGACGTGTCCCGCTTCAGCGTCCGGCTGACCGGCGACGACGCCGCGAACTACACCGAGAAGGACAAGCTTCTCTCGGCCCGGATGCACAAGGCGATCACGGTCATCCTCTTCAAGCTCGAGGGGCAGAAGATCCTGCGTCACCCGGAATACGGCATGGACGACCGGCTTCTGCTCGATAAGATCGACTACGAGAGCAAAACGGTCGAGATCGGCGGCCGCGTGTGGCCCCTCGAGGACACCGACCTTCCGACCGTCGACCCAGCCGACCCCTACGCGCTCACGCCCGAGGAGGCGAACGTGATCGAACAGCTCGCGTCCTCGTTCCGGCACAGCGAGAAGCTGCAGCGGCATGTGCGGTTTCTCTACTCGAAGGGGAGTCTGTACAAAATCTACAACGGCAACCTGCTGTTCCACGGCTGCATCCCGCTGACCGAGGACGGCGAGCTGATGAGCTTCCGCCTCGGCGGCCGGGAGCGGAAGGGCCGGGCGTTTCTCGACTTCGCCGACACGGCGGCGCGGCAGGCGTATTACATGAACCCGGACAACGAGGAGCGCAGACTCGCGATGGATTTTCTGTGGTTCCTCTGGGCCGGACGCAACAGTCCGATCTTCGGCCGCGACCGCATGACGACGTTCGAGCGCCGCCTGATCGCGGACGAGGACGCGTGGTCGGAGCCGAAAAACGCCTATTACCGCCTCTACAACGACCCCGCCGTGTGCGAGAGGCTGCTGCACGAGTTCGGTCTGAACGGCGAGCACTGTCACATCATCAACGGCCACGTCCCCGTCAAGGCCAGGAAGGGCGAGAGCCCGATCAAGGGCGGCGGCCGGCTCATCGTGATCGACGGCGGCTTCTGCAAGGCGTACCAGCCGACGTCCGGCATCGCGGGCTACACGCTGATCTCCGACTCCTTCCGCTACCGCATCGTGTCCCACCAGCCGTTCGCGGGCCGGGACAAGGCCATCCGGGAAAACTACGATATCTCCTCCACCGCCCAGGTGTTCGAGCAGATGGACGTCCGCCAGAAGATCGCCGAAACCGACATCGGCCGCAACCTCGCCGAACGGATCGATGATCTGCGCCTCCTGCTCGCCGCGTTCAAGACCGGCGTCATCTCCGAGCTGCACGTCGAATGATCTCCTCCCGAAAAGTCGAATAATCCCTTCTCTCACGGGAAAGAACGCGTACATTGTCCCGCCGGGTACGCGAAAACGCGAAAAATGCACTTGCAAAACCGCGTTCGGTGGTCTATAATGCATTCGTTCGTGTGTACGGCCGGCGCCGCCGCACCCCGCCGGGGCGGCAGACGCGCAGACGGTAATGGCGCACGGATAATACACTTTAGCGCTGTATCCGGCTTCAGACCGGAACGGCAGCGGGAGGTCAACTGAATATGAAAAACGCAAAGACACTGGTTCTGATGGGTCTTCTGACCGCCATCCTCATCGTGTTCTCGTTCACGCCGATCGGCACGATCCCCATCGGGCCTCTCTCCATCACGCTGAACATCATCCCCGTCGCGATCGCGGCCGTGGCCATGGGCCCCGCGGGCGGCGCCGCCATGGGCGCGGTGTTCGGAATCCTCAGCTTCCTGCAGTGCCTTGGCATCGGCATCCCCAGCGGCATGGGCGCGACGCTGTTCGGCATCAACCCCTTCCTCGCCTTCATCCAGCGGTTCATTCCCCGCCTGCTGGACGGTCTTTTCGTCGGCCTCATCTTCCGCGGCTGCGAGAAAAAGCTCGGCGGCAGCGGCTCCGGGTTCATCGCGGGCTTCTTCTCCGCGTTTCTGAACACGCTGCTGTTCATGTCCTCGCTGATCCTGCTCTTCGGCAACACCGAATATGTCCAGGGCCTGATCGCCGGACGGAACGTGATCGTATTCATCTGCGCCTTTGTGGGCGTGAACGCCGTGGTGGAGATGATCGTCTCCACGCTCGTCACCGGCGGCGTGACAGCCGCCCTTTACAAGGCAAAGCTTTTGCCGCTTTCGTCTGAAAAGAAATAATCGGAGAAAACGCATGATCTTAGCCATTGACGTAGGCAACACCAACATCGTCCTCGGCGGCATCCGGGACGACAGACTCGTATTCTCCGCCCGTCTGGCGAGCGATACGCGCAAGACGGCGGAGGAATACGCCCTGACCATCGGCGGCGTCCTCGCCATGTACCACGTTGAGCCGGGCGACATCGAGGGGGGCATCCTCTCCTCGGTCGTGCCGTATCTGCGCACGGTCATCCCGGAGGCCATGCGTCTTCTGACCGACGCGGACTTCCTCGTGGTGGGCACCGGCATCAAGACCGGCCTGAACATCCTCATGGACGACCCCGCGACCGTCGGCAGCGACCTCATCGTCTGCGCCGTCGCCGCCCGGGCGAAGTACGCCGCGCCGATCGCCATCATCGACATGGGCACCGCGACGACGGTCTCCGTCGTCGACGAGAAGGGCTGCTACATCGGCGGCATGATCATCCCCGGCGTGTGGGTGTCTCTGAACTCCCTGTCCGACCACGCGGCGCAGCTGCCGCACATCAACCTCACCGGCCCGGTCGACCTGCTCGGCAAGAACACCATCGACTGTATGCGCGCCGGCTCGGTCATCGGCTGCGCCGCCATGCTGGACGGCGTATTGGAGCGGCTGGAGGAACAGCTCGGCAAGCCTGTGAGCGCCGTGCTGACCGGCGGCCTCAGCCCTCTCATAGCCCCGTACTGCCGTCACGAGCTGCATCTCGAGCCGGATCTCCTGATCGCCGGCCTGCAGACGCTGTACGAGAAAAACCAGAAAAAGAAAGCTTCACCGTAAAAGATACAACGCGTCACGGCAGTGTACGTCAAAAAACCGCAAAGCGCGGGCAAACGCCCATGCTTTGCGGTTTTTGATTTTCGGATTTCCGCGTCAGACGCGCCTTGCGCGGGCGGCGGAGGCGCCGGCCGCGAGGGATACGCCGCCGCCGGCGAGCGCCGCGAGCCACAGCGGACACAGCCCGAACGCCGCGAGCGCGAGAAGGCACAGCTTCGCCGCGATCACGAGGATTTCGCACCGCCGCGTGAGCGTGCGCACAAGCCTTGCGCGTTCGAGCGCCGCGGACGCGCCGAGGGGGAAGCTGTCCAGCGCGATGATGTCGGCCGTCCCGTCCGCCGCCGCGCTGTGCGGCGCGGCTGTGAGGTCGGCCTCCCGGAACGCCTCGGCGTCCGTCTCGGCGTCGCCGACGTACAGCAGCGCCCCGTGCTTCGTCTGCCGCCGGCGGATGTCACCGACGAGCGCGGCGCGGTCGGCCGGGCCGCACTCCGCGTAATAGCGGGCGACGCCGACGGTGCGGGCAAAGCGCTCCGCCGCGGCGGCGCGGTCGTCGGTCACCATGGCGATGAAGCGGCCCTTTTCCCAGCCGAAGGCGTTCACGGCCTCCTGCGCGCCGTCGCGCACGGTGCTGCCGAACAGGACGCGGCCGACATACGTGCCGTTCGCGCCGAGGTAGGCGCTCAGCTCCTCCGTCGCGTCCTCGCCCGGCTCGACGCCGTTTGCGCGGACGAAATCGAGCGTGCCGAGGACGATGCCGCCGCCGTTCACGGTGACGGTCACGCCCTGCCCCGGCGTATGGAGGAAGCTCTCCACCAGCTCTATGTAGATTTTGCCCGGATACGCCGCCCGGATCGCCTCCGAGAAATCGTCGTCCGCGAGGGCGCACGCGTGCGCCGCGATGCGCAGAAACACGTCCGACTGCATCTGCCCGCAGCGGATGGATACGACGCGAAGCCCCTCCCCGGCAAGGGCGGCCTTTTTCTCGATCACGACCGCGCCGACGTCGGCCGCCGCGTCGAGCACGCCGCCGCCGCGCAGCAGCACGCCCTGCCGCGCCGCACCGGACAGCCCGGCGAGCGTGATGACCGGCATGGCGTCCGCGAGGGCGCACGGGCAGGCGATCAGCCAGAAGATCGCCGCGCGGCGCAGCCCCGCCCCGACCGTCGTGTGAAGCGCGAATATCGAAACGACGCCGATGACAAACCCCGCCAGCAGCACAACCGGCGCCGCCGTTCGCGAGAGCTTCGCCGCGAACGCTTCCGCCGCGCCGCCCTTGCGCCGGGGGTCAGCCAGCGACGCGACGACCTCGCCCGCCGCCGCGCAGCCGTCCGCCCGGAGCCGGTCGACGTCCTCACGGGCGCGGATATAGATCATACCCCGCACCTGCTCCGCCGTCCGGTACACAAGCACGGCGGCGGCGGCATACGCCCCCTCCCCCGCGCCGACGGCGGCGAGCACGGCAGCGCAGACGATCAGCGCGGGCTCGACGCGTTTTTGGCGTATCGTCCGCGAGACCGCCCGCAGCAGCGCGTCATAGCCCATGACGAGCGCTGCGGCGTCGCCGAGAACGGTCGAGAGCGTCGGCACCCACGGGCGCAGCAGCAGCGCGATGACAAAAACTGCTCCGCCGGCCAGAAGCCTGCGGAGCATGCTTGTGTCGAGGCCGCCGTCCGCGTGGCAGCGCTGTACGCACGCGTCGCAGGCGCAGCCGTGTCCGTGACCGGACGCGGCCTGCCTGCATTCGTCAGCCAGGCTCATAGATCAGGCCTTGCCGTCGGAGCCGAGGACGTTCACGATCTTGTCCTTGACAAGCTCGCGGATGTAGTCGCGGCCCACGGTCAGGTACTGGCGCGGGTCAAAGTGCTCGGGATGCTCGCAGAAGTGCTCGCGGATGCCGGCGGTCATGGCGAGGCGCAGATCGGAGTCGATGTTGATCTTGCACACGGCCATGGTCGCGGCCTTGCGGAGCATATCCTCGGGCACGCCGATCGCGTCGACGAGGGCGCCGCCGTTGGCGTTGATGATGTTCACGTACTTGGGGATGACGCTCGAAGCGCCGTGCAGCACGATGGGGAAGCCGGGCAGACGGCGGGAGACCTCCTCGAGGATGTCGAAGCGGAGCTGCGGCTTCGTGCCGGGCTTGAACTTGTAAGCGCCGTGGCTCGTGCCGATGGCGATGGCGAGGGAGTCGCAGCCGGTGCGGGAGACAAACTCCTCCACGTCCTCGGGACGGGTGTAGCTCGAATCCTCGGCGGAGACCTTGACCTCGTCCTCGACGCCGGCGAGGGTGCCAAGCTCTGCCTCGACGACGACGCCGTGGTCGTGCGCGTACTCGACGACCTGCTTCGTCAGGGCGATGTTGTCCTCGAAGGACTTCGACGAGGCGTCGATCATGACGGAGGTGAAGCCGCCGTCGATGCAGCTCTTGCAGATCTCGAAGTCGGCGCCGTGATCGAGGTGCAGGGCGATGGGCAGGCCGGTGTCGATCTCGGCGGCCTCGACGAGCTTCATGAGGTAGGCGTGCTTGGCGTACTTGCGGGCGCCGGCGGAGACCTGGAGGATCAGCGGGGAGTTGACCTCGGCCGCGGCCTCGGTGATGCCCTGGACGATCTCCATGTTGTTGACGTTGAAGGCGCCGATGGCATAGCCGCCGTCATAGGCCTTCCTGAACATTTCGGTTGTGGATACGATAGGCATGGTGATTACGCTCCTTTTTGAATTTGCCTGTATGATTTTGCGTGTGTTTTTGTGATTTTCGCTTTATTTTACTCCAAACCCGTGATATAATCAACTAAAATCTTAATTTTCCGGAGGAAATTCCATTATGTCCGAAAAACTCACCGGCGCCTGCATCATCGGCCAGTCCGGCGGCCCGACCTCTGTCATCAACGCCAGCGCCTACGGCGCGATCAGCGCCGCCCTCGAGGCGGAGGAGATCACGCAGGTTCTCGGCGCCGACCACGGCATCACCGGCGTGCTGTCCGACACGCTCTACGATATGGGCCTTGAGGATCCCGCGGAGCTGAAGCTTTTGTGCAACACGCCGTCGTCCGAGCTTGGCTCCTGCCGCTACAAGCTCGCCGACCCGGATGTCGACGACACCGACTACAAGACCATCCTCGACATCTTCAAAAAGCACAACGTCCGCTACTTCTTCTACAACGGCGGCAACGACTCCATGGACACCTGCGACAAGATCAGCCGCTTCATGGCCCGCTCCGGCTGGGAGTGCCGCGTCATGGGCATCCCCAAGACGATCGACAACGACCTCGTCGGCACCGACCACTGCCCCGGCTTCGCCTCCGCCGCGAAGTACATCGCCACGAGCTGCATGGAGGTCTCCTGCGACAGCCGCGTCTATCCGACCGGTCAGGTGACGGTCATGGAGATCATGGGCCGCCACGCCGGCTGGCTCGCCGCCGCGTCCGCCCTCGGCGCGCACCTCGGCGCCGGCCCCGACCTCATCTATCTGCCCGAGCTCAATTTCGATATGGATGCGTTCCTCGCCGACGTGGAGCGCGTGTACCGGGAAAAGGGCAACTGCCTCGCCTGCGTCTCCGAGGGCATCCACTACGCCGACGGCACGTTCGTCTCCGAGGCCAAGGCCAGCGCCACGGACGGCTTCGGCCACGCCCAGCTCGGCGGCCTCGCCGCCCGTCTCGCCGACGCGGTCAAGGCCCGTCTCGGCGTCAAGACCCGCGCCATCGAGCTGAGCCTTCTGCAGCGCTGCGGCGCGCATCTCGCCTCCGGCCGCGACGTCGCCGAGGCGGAGCTTGCCGGCCGCGTCGCCGTGGAGAGCGCCATCGCCGGCGAGACCGGCAAGATGGTCGCCTTCGAGCGCACGGAGGAAAACGGCGAATACGTCTGCAAAACAAAGCTCATCCCGCTGACCTCCGTCGCGAACGCCGAGAAGAAGGTTCCGCTCGAGTGGATCACCCCCGAGGGCAACTTCGTGACCGACGACTTCATCGCCTACGCCCTGCCGCTGATCCAGGGCCAGCCCGACCGCCCCACCGAGAGCGCCCTGCCCCGCTACGCCCGCCTGAAGAAGATCAGGGCGTAATCGTCCCTCCCCCGACAAAGCATCGCCCGCGATACACGTCCCGTACGTGTATCGCGGGCTTTCCGCGTATGGCGGGCTTTGCGGCGGGTCGCGTCCCGTCACCCGATCAGGCAGAGGATCAGCCCGTAGACGACGCTGGCCGCGAGGCCGAAGGCGATGACCGGGCCGGCGATCGTGAACATCTTCGCGGCGGTGCCGGGCACAAAGCCCTCGGACTTGAACTCCAGCGCCGGGGACACGACCGCGTTCGCAAATCCCGTGATCGGTACGAGCGTGCCCGCCCCGGCAAAGCGGGCGAGCTTGTCGTAGAGGTTCAGCCCCGTCGTCAGCGCCGAGAGGAAGATGAGGCTCATGCTCACCGCCGTCGCCGCCGTCTCCTCGTCCAGCCCCGCCGGGCCGGTGTACAGCGTTTTGAGCGCCTGACCGAGACAGCAGATCAGCCCGCCTACGACGAACGCCCGTATCAGATCGGCCCCCAGCGGCGAGCCGGGCGCTCTGGCCCTGACGAATTCGTTGTACTCCGCGTTTGTCATGTTCATGGTAAAACGACCTCCCATGCCGGTAGTATGCGGCACGGAAGGTCGTTTTATCCGGTTATCATTTTTCGACGGTGAGGTTGTCGATGCCGTTTTCCTCGAACTCCTGGTAGTATTCCTCCATCCGGTCGACAAGCTCCGTCTCGTCCGACGCCTCGACGCCCTCGTCCTCCATATCGCGGCGGGCCAGCTCCTCGGCCAGAATGTCGAAGAACACCGCGTCCTCATAATCGGCGATCGCCTCGTGTATGCCGCCCTCCCGGTACGCCTTCGAGGGGAATACGCGCCCCTGCCACGAGTCCATCAGCGTCTCCATGCCCACGTCCGGACAGAGGGCGAACAGCTTCTCCAGAAGATTGTCGTAATCCTCGAACCGATCCTCGCCCCGGGCGGAGTTCAAAATCCAGTCGCCGATGTAAACAAGATCGAGCAGCCGCCGGAACTCCTTTTCACTCAGCTCGATTTTCATCGCTGCACCACCTCCGATTCATAATATTGGTTACGCCGTGTGAAGGTGTCAGCCCGGGCGGCGCAGACCGCTCCGGGCGCTACAATCAAAATCCATAGCGCTGTCTAACGCTATTATAACACAATTCATGCACATTGCCAGTCAAATTTTTCTTGTCTTGGAGGCGGTTTTATTATATGATATGGACTATGAATATGAAAGACGTGATTATATCCATCACCGGCCTCCAGAACGACCCCGACGGCGGCCGGGACGAGGTGGAGCTTGTCACCGCCGGTCAATACGGCATCGAGGACGACGAGATCCGCCTGACATACGACGAGAGCGAGCTGACAGGGCTGAACGGCACCCGCACGACATTCTCCGTGAATCCCCTGGGCGTCGTGCTGCGCCGCGAGGGGAGCCTGAACGCCGAGATGGTCTTCCAGCAGGGCAAGAAGAACATCTTCCTCTACGAGACGCCGTTCGGCAGCGCCACCATGGGCGTGGATACGCGCCGGATCGACACCCGCCTCGGCGAACACGGCGGCGACCTCGAAATCGACTACGCCGTCGATTTCAACCACAAGCCCGTGGGCCGCAACCAATTCAAAATCAACATAAGAGAGTTTCACAATGGCTGATCTGATCGAACAAGCAAAGCAGAGCATCGACGGACTGATAAAGGCAGCCGTCCCCGCGCTGAACGAGGCCGCCGGCTCCGTCAGCATCCCGAAGAACACCCAGAACGGCGATTTCGCCGCAAACCATGCCATGGTCGGGGCGAAGGCCCTGCGCGCCGCGCCGCGCAAAATCGCGGACGATATCCTCGCCGGCATCGACCTTGCCGGCACCTGGTTCACCGCGGCGGAGGCCGCCGGGCCGGGCTTTCTGAACTTCCGCCTCGGCGACGCCTGGTACGGCGACGTGCTCAATACCATCCGCGCCGAAGGCTCTGACTACGGCCGCGCCGACACCCGAAACGGCAAACGCGTCATGGTCGAATTCGTCTCCGCGAACCCCACCGGCCCGATGACGATCGGCAACGCCCGCGGCGGCGTCCTCGGCGACACGATGGCCGCCGTGCTCGACTGGTCGGGCTGGGACGTATGGCGGGAGTTTTATGTAAACAACGCAGGGCACCAGGTGGAGCTGTTCGGCCGCTCGGTGGAGGCGCGGTATCTCCAGCTCGTCCTCGGCGAGGACGCGGTCGAGTTTCCCGACAACGGCTACCACGGCGACGACATCCGCGCCCTCGCGCAGGAAATCTACGACGCGGACGGCGACAAATACGTCTCGATGGAGCCGGCCGCCCGGCAGAAGGCGTTCATCGACTACGGCATCCCCCGCAACATCGAGCGTATGCGTGTCGACCTCGAGCGCTACCGCATCACGTTCGACAAGTGGTTCCTTGAGACAGACCTGCACGAGTCCGGCTACGTGGCCGAGACGATCGACATCCTGACCCGGGCCGGCCACACCTACGAGAAGGACGGCCAGCTCTGGCTGCGCAACACCGATTTCGGCGCGGACAAGGACGAGTGTATGCGCCGTGCCGACGGCACATGGACGTATTACGCCGTGGACATCGCCTACCACCGCAACAAATTCGCCGAACGCGGCTTTGACCGCGTGATCGACGTCTGGGGCGCCGACCACCACGGCCACGCGATCCGCTTCGGCGCGACGATGACGTGCCCCGGCCTCGGTCTGGAGGGGCGGGCGCTCGAGTTTCTCATCATGCAGATGGTGCGCCTGACTCGCGGCGGCGAGACGATCAAGGTCTCGAAGCGGACGGGCAAGGCGCTGACGCTTGCCGACCTCATGGACGAGATCGGCCCCGATCCCTGCCGCTTCTTCTTCAACGCCAAGCCCGACAGCCACCTCGAATTCGACCTCGACCTCGCGATCCGTCAGGACAGCGAGAACCCCGTGTACTACGTCCAGTACGCCCACGCGAGAATCTGCTCGCTGCTCGCGGCGCTCCGGGACGACGGGCTTTCCGTGCCCGATCACGTGGACGCCTCCCTTCTCACGGCGGAGCAGGAGCGCGAGCTGATCAAGGCCCTCGCCGGCTTCCCCGGTGAGATACGCATGGCGGCGGACGACCTCGACCCGAGCCGCATCAACCGCTACGCGACGGAGCTTGCCTCCCGCTTCCACCGGTTCTACAACGCCTGCCGTATGCGCGGCGAGGAACGCGCCCTCGCCGAAGCCCGCCTCGCGCTGGCCGACGCGACGAGAACCGTCCTGCGAAACGCCCTGTCCATCCTCGGCGTCACCGCGCCGGAGCATATGTAATACTTTTTCCCCAAAGAAAAAGTATCAAAAAGAACTTTATATTCGCTCGAAAAGGCAGCAGTTCCAAGGCTTTGCGCCCGGTAACGAAACGGAGCTTT
>CAJOFW010000018.1 GCA_905234005.1 uncultured Oscillospiraceae bacterium | reverse complement strand
CGTCGCAGCCGAAGCGATCCCGGAACCGAAGCAGAATCTCCTCCAGCGCCAGCCGAAACTCCGTCGGATCCTCCGCCCGGTTTCGGGAGGCGGCGGCGCACGCCTCCACCGCATCTCTGACCAGCGCGTCGATCGCCTCGTTCGTCAGAGGCTCCTGTCTGTCAAAAAAGATCATTCCGAACCCCACCTTCACGGTTTTGTGTATGCCCGGCAGCCCGCCGGAAGTATAAACGAAACAGAACATGACAGCCGCTCACGCGGCCTGTATATTATAGGCCGCCGTACCGTTTTCGTCAAGAAGGCACGTCGAACGCGTTACTGTTGCGGGATGCGGCAAACGATGGTATAATAACAGCCGCCCGGAGCCCCGTATGACGCGTAAGGAACCGCGCAATCGGATGGAACCGGACGCGACCCATACAGCCGGACAACCAAACGCATACGGGCGGCAAAGGAGAGAATCATGGACTATTTCACGCTGGAACGGTTCGAGAAGGCCGTTGACAAGGTGCACGAGGTCACGAAGATGACGCGTCTTGTGTACAGCGATCCGCTCAGCCAGAAGAGCGGGAACAAGGTTTACATCAAGCCGGAGAACACCCAGCGAACCGGCGCGTACAAGGTGCGCGGCGCGTACTACAAGATCAGCACGCTGTCCGACGCGGAGCGCAAAACCGGCCTCATCACGGCCAGCGCCGGCAACCACGCCCAGGGCGTGGCATACGCGGCGCGGCAGTACGGCGTGCGGGCCGTCGTGGTCATGCCGGAGACGACGCCGCTCATCAAGATCGAGCGGACGAGAGCTCTCGGCGCGGAGGTCGTGCTCTGCGGCAGCGTGTTCGACGAGGCGTCGGCCCACGCCCGCGCCCTCGCCGAAAAGCACGGATACACGTTCGTGCACCCCTTCGACGACCTCGACGTCGCGATGGGGCAGGGTACGATGATGTTCGAGATCGTCCGCGATCTGCCGCTTGTGGATACGGTGCTCGTGCCGATCGGGGGCGGCGGCCTCGCCACGGGCGTGAGCGCCTTCGCAAAGCTGTTAAACCCCCGCATCCGGGTCGTCGGCGTCGAGCCCGCCGGCGCGGCGTGCATGAAGGCGTCGCTGGAGGCGGGAGCCGTCGTCAAGCTCGATCACGCCGCCACGATCGCGGACGGCACGGCGGTGCTGGAGCCGGGCCGCAGGCTGTTTCCGTACATCCAGCGGAATCTGGACGGGATCATCACCGTCGAGGACGACGAGCTGATCGACGTGTTTCAGGACATGACCGACAACCACAAGATGATCGTGGAGCCGTCCGGCCTTCTGACGGCGGCGGCGGCCATGCACCTGCCGGCGGCGGACAAACGCGTGGTGTGCATCCTCTCGGGCGGCAACATGGACGCCGCCGTCCTCTCCGAGGTCATCCGGCGGAGCCTGACGAAGCGGGGACGCATCCGCCGGATGGAGACCGTCGTACACGACCTCGGCGAGGCCGCCGCCGTGCTCGAGCTGATCGAGAGCCAGCACGCGCACATCCTGCACGTCGAACGCCGCCCGGCGGGGGACGACGGCCTCGCCCTTGCGCTGACCGTCACCGCGCCGAGCGAGGACGCCTGCGCCCGCATACAGAAGGCGCTCGAAAAAGCCTGACGCCGCGCCCTCGCGACGCCGGCCCTGCGCGATATCGTCCCTTCTATGAAAAGCTTCGTTCGTCACCGGGCAGAGCCACGGTGACGAACGAAGTGTTTTTATGTTTTTATACTGTTCCTTGATTAAAAGCTTCTCTCCGTTGCCGGGCGCAAAGCCTTGGAAACGCTGTCTTTTCGAAGCGAATACAAAGTTCTTTTTGATACTTTTTCTTTGGGGAAAAAGTATCAGCACCCGATGCGCCGGTTTACGCCACGGTGATGATGACGTTCTCGTAGGCGCCGGGGACAAGCTCGTCGATCGGCGCGCCGCCCTCGTAGGCGCTGAGCGCGTTCGAGGCGTCGGCGTCGACGAATACGGTCAGGGTCATGCCCTCGGGCGCGGCAATGACGCCGCCGTCCTCGAGCGTCAGGCTCGAGAGGGTGGAGGTGTCGGTCACGATCCAGGTGCCGCCGGCCGCGACGGTCACGTCGGCGCCGAGGTTGTCGGTATCGGCGTAGGCGGCGTCGTCCGCGAGCGTCAGGTTGTCCTGCACGTCGGCGGCCCAGGTCTCGCTCTCAAACGGAGCCTCGCCGTAGCCGTAGGCGTCGAGGACGCCGGTGAGGGTCTGCTCGCTCCAGAGGTCGAGCCAGCCCTGCCAGGTGCCGGACACGATCGCGCCGGTCAGCGTGCCGTTCTCGCCGACGGTGACGGTCATGCGGCGCTGGTAATCCTGATGCAGGATGTCGCCGTCGTATTCGCCGTTCACGAACGTGACGGCCACGCCGGGCAGGGTCTCGCCCTCGCCGACGTCGAGATAGCCGGAGGCGGAGGGGGGATCGAACGTGACGACGGTCTGCACGAGCACGCCGTTTGCGGCGCGGGCGTCGGTGTTGTCAAACGTGAAGTCGCCGTTCATCGAACGGACGAGGATCAGCGAGCCGTAGAGGTTCGCGTTGTAGAAGAACGACGAGCCGCTGCCCACGCCGAACGGAGCGCCGGCGGCCATGAAGAATTCGTCGTCGGCGGCCATCGGGGTGACCGTGTCGGGCAGATCCTCGGCGAACGTGGAGAGGACGGCGTCCTTGAAATTGCCCTCGGCGACCATGTCGAGGCTGGGCAGGGAGTTGTGCACGACGACCGCGTTGAACGGGGCCGCGATGATCGTGGGCTGCTCCTCGGGCACGTAGTCCGGGGTCTTGCTCATCGCGGCCTCGTCGGCCAGCGCGTCGGCGGCGGTGCCGGTCGTGATCGTGGACGTGCCGCACATGAACGCGCCGTACTGGCCGCCGTAGAGCTGGGAGGCGTACAGCTTCATGCCGTAGGTCAGGTAGGTGGCGTAGCCGCCCTCGGTGGCGGTGCCGGTGGAGTTGATGACGTAGGTGAACGCGTCAACGGAGTCCTGGGAGATCGCGCCCCAGTTGTTGGAGGTCACGGCGCTGTTCACGATCCAGGTGTTGTTCCGGGTCATGAGCAGGGTGGCGCGGCTGCCGCCGGCGAGAAGCTTGAAGGGCGGCATCCAGATGTCGGCGCTGTCGGTGTGGGTCGTGATCTCGGAGTCGATCACGACGAGGGACGTCGCCTCGGGCTGGGACGAGCTGAACATATACACGGGCGTGGAACGTGCGCCCTCGGAGGAGATGCGGCTGTTTTTGATCCACAGCTCGCCGGTGCACACGCCGACGCCGACGCCGTAGGCCGCCTCGTAGCCGAGGTCGTTGTTCTTTGTGCCGGCGGTCGCGGAGATGTCGGAGTCCTCGATGACGTAGACGTCGGTCTCCGTCGGCATTGTGATCGCGATGCCGTTTGCCTCGTTCGCCGTGATGACCGCGCCGGTCATGCCCTCGGCGGTGATCTCGCCGGAGGCGGAGACGGCGGTGTTGTCGACGTAGATGACCGCGCCGTCCTCGACGATGACGCCGGCGGAGGCGACGATCTCGCCGAAGGTGCCGAACTCCTGCCCGGCGGAGCCGCTGGATTCGCCGGACGCGAACGCGCTCACGCTGAGCAGCACGCATACGGCCATGACCAGCGAGAGGATTTTGCTGAGCTTCTTCATGGGTGGTTTCTCCTTTCCGATTTGGCGTTTGCCGTTTGATGCGGCGTCTGCCGTTTTACCGTGCGGGTGTGTCTCTGTCCTGAATTATAAGGTAGTCCGGCGGGGGCTGTCAACCTTTGCGCGGCGGTTCGGGGCGATTATTTCGCCGTCCCTGGCGGCGGGCGTCACGTCCCGTCCGCGGACGGGTTATGATATCGAAAAGATATTGTTAATCCTATGATTAATGTATTTTACTGTTTTCGATTCCGGTGCTATAGTATAGCCAGAAAGAAAAAGACGGCTCCGGGGAGGTGAAAACAATGAAGAAGCTCGTGCGATTCCTCGAGGAATACTTCGAGATATGCGCTCATAAGTGAGAAACGGCGAGAGCCGGAAACAAATCACACTGTTCTCCAATGAAATGCTTCGTTTCGTTACCGGGCGCAAAGCGTTGGAAACGCTGTCTTTTCGAAGCGAATACAAAGTTCTTTTTGATACTTTTTCTTTCAAGAAAAAGTATCGGAAGGGAGATGAAATACAATGAAGAAGCTCGTACAGCTCCTGGAGGACTACTTCGCCATCTGCGCCCGCAAATGAACCGTCCGAGGGAGAACCGACATGAGAATACAGGATATCACATAGGACCCTGCCGCATTCCGCCGGAATGGACAGGGTCCTTGCTGTATCGTATTTTTTTGTATCGTATGTCCCGACTGCCGCGTTACGCCTTGTCCCTTGCCTCGAGCAGGAAGCGCTCGAATTCGTCGGCGGGGACGGGGCGGGAGAAGTAGAAGCCCTGGATGATGTCGCAGCCCATGGCCTTCAGCTCGGCGACCTGCTCGGCGGTCTCGACGCCCTCGGCGATGACCGGCACGCCGAGGTGGCCGCCGATCGCGATCATGATCTCCAGCATCCAGGTCTCCCGTTTCTCGCTGAACGCCGTGCGGATGAACTGCATATCGAGCTTGAGCGCGTCGATCGGCAGGGTGGACACCATGTTGAGCGAGGAATAGCCCGCGCCGAAGTCGTCCATCTCGATCTGGAAGCCCAGCGAGCGCAAATCCCTGACGACGCGGATGATCTGGCCGGAATCCTCCGTATAGGCCGACTCCGTGATCTCGAGCAGCAGCTCCCCGCACGTCAGGCCGTATTGTTCGAGTATCCTCTCGACCTGTCCGACGAGGTTGGGGTCATACATATCGATACGCGAGACGTTGACCGAGACCGGCACCGCGAAGCCGAGGCGATCCTTCCAGTCCCGGAGCTGGGCGGCGGCGTGCTTCCAGACGTAGGTATCCAGCTCCTGAATCAGGCCGTTTTTCTCGAACAGGGGGATGAAGACGCCGGGACTTATCATGCCAAGCTCGGGGTGCGCCCAGCGCACCAGCGCCTCGGCGCTGGACAGCACGGGCGTCTCGGGGCGGATGTCGAACTTGGGCTGGTAGTAGACCCTGAACTGCTCCTCCCGCAATGCGCGGCTGAAATCGCCGACGAGCCGGTTTTCGTAAAGCTCCCGCTCGTACATTTCCCGGTCGTAGTAGCCGACGGTTTTGGTCACGCTGTCCCGCACGGTGTCGGCGGCGAGCTTGGCCCGGTCGAAGCGGCGCTCGAGGGCGATGGTCTTGTCCACGTTCCCGTAAACGCCCATGCGGAGCATCACCCTGCCCTCGTCGGGCGCGTCCGGCACGGGCTGGGCGGCGTAGCGCAGCATCTCCTCGTAGTCGTCCCGGTGGACGCAGTAGATGAGGAAGACGTCGCCCTCCCGGCGGCAGACGATGCCGCCGTCCTCGTGCACCATGTCCCGCAGCCGCTCGCCGACATGGCGCAGCACCCCGTCGCCGAAGGCGGCGCCGAAGCGCTCGTTGATCATGTGGAAGTGGATGATATCGACGACGAGGGCGTCCATCTCCGTGTCCGGGTGGCGCTGATCGAACTGCCTGGCGTACCGGTAGAAGAACTCGCGGTTGTACAGGCCCGTCAGCGGGTCGCGCTCGGTGAACCGGATGGTGTCCCTGTCCTCGCACAGCTCGATCGTGCGCCGCACACGGGCCAGGATGACGCCCGGGTTGGGGTAGGGCTTCGGAATGAAGTCGATCGCCCCGTTGTCGAGCGTGTCGATCTCGGCGGACTGGTCGGAGGTCAGCACGATCACGGGGATGTGGGCGGTCAGGGGATCCTCCCGGATGCGGCGCAGCACCTCGTGACCGTCCAGCACGGGCATGATGAGATCGAGCAGCACGAGGGACAGCGTGTTTTTGTTGCGCTGTATCAGCTCGCATGCCGTCTGGCCGTCGGCCGCGAAGAGGACGTCGTATTCGTCCCGCAGAATGCCTCCCAGCAGGTCCCGGTTGACGGCCTCGTCGTCCACCACCAGAATCTGCCGTTTTGTGTCGTTGGGATCGCTCGTCTCACGACTTTTCAGCATTGCAATCGTCTTCCTTTCGTCTTGTCCGCCCGGCGTGTCCGCGCCCGCCGCCGCCCGGATGCGGCGCGCAGCCTTCCGCTTGCGCAAACGTGTATCATCCGCCGTTTTTTGACTCTTCCGCGAGTATAACACATTTTCGCGGCCGTCTCAACCGGAAACGAACCATTTCTCCCATCTTTCCGCCGTCTGCGCAAAAAAGCCCGCGCCGTCCGAAGCGGCGAGGGCTTTTGCGTTTATGCGGGAGGGTTCAGGCGACGAGCGTCCGGCGGAGCTTCCATCGGCCGGAGAGGAAGTAGGGGAACACCACGACGAAGAACATGAACCCCGCGATGGCGCTGCCGTACCAGTAGCCGTGCACGCCCATGCCGAGCGCCCGGCCCATCAGCACCGCAAGACCGATGCGCACGACGACGCCGTCCATGATCCCCATCACGAAGTTCATGCCGGCAAAGCCTATGCCGTTGATGAGGGCGCTGACCGGCGTGCGGGTGGCGGCGCTGAAGAAGTTCAGGACGATGACCGGCACGACCTCCATCGCGATGGCGAGCACCGCCGGGTCGCTGTCGAACAGGCCGAAGACCTCGGTCGGAAACAGCAGCAAAAGCGCCGTCAGCACCGCCGCGAAGCCGAGGCTCAGAAGCAGCACGTACCAGAACACCGCCGCGACGCGGTCGTTACGCCCCGCGCCGAAGTTCTGGCCGGTCATGGCCGCGCCGGAGGCCCGGAACGAGACGGTCACGATGTTGCATAGCTGCGATATCTTGCTCGACACGCCGTTCACGGCGGAGTAGATCACGCCGTAGACGTTGACGCAGGCGGTGACGTACATGATCGACACGCTGATCGCGACGCTCTGCAGGGCGATCGGCACGCCGAGCTTCAAAATGGAGCCGAATATGCCCCGGTCGGGCCGGAAGCTCCGCGCCCGGAAGTCGAAGCCGAACGCCTCGCGCCGCCTGTACAGAAAGAGCATCGACACGATGAACGAGAACGCCTGCCCCAGCACCGTGGCGAGCGCCGCGCCCATCGAGCGCAGTTGAAACACCCCGACGAAGATAAGATCGAGCACGAGATTCAGCCCCGCCGCGATGCCGACGAAGAGCAGCGGGTGCTTCGAGTCGCCCATGCCCTGCAGGATGTTGCTGACCGTGTTGTAGCCGAACACGAAGAACATCCCGGCCCCGCAGACGGTACAATAGCGGACGGTCTCCTCAAACGACTCCGCCGGCGTGTTCATGACGGACGCGAACTGGCGAGGGAACAGAACGCTGACGACCGTCACGATCACGCTCAGGCCGAGGATGAACGTGAACATATTCCCGATGATGCGGCTGAGCGACCCGGCGTTCCGGTTGCGCCCGATCGTCTGCGCGATCAAAATCTGCCCCGCCTGCGCAAAGCCCGCCGCGATGAACGTGAGAAAGTGCATGAACTCCGCGCCGATCGAGACGGCGGACAGTCCGGCGCTGCCGACGAACTGCCCGACGATGATCATGTCCACGATGTTGTAGAGAAACTGCAGCAGATTTGCCAGAATGAACGGCACCGAAAACCGGATGAGACGGCCGGGCACGCTGCCCGTCGTCAGGTCGTTTATCATGGATTTGTCCATACAGCCGCGTCCGTCCTCTCAAAATCAAATTCCGCCGCGTCCAATACGATATCCGCCCGCTCCCGTGTGCGGCAGGCGGCGTGATACCGGTTCTCCATCGGGATCCAGAGCGCGCGAAAGCGCTCCCAGCCCTCCGGCCCGTCCCGGCGCAGGACGCGTTCGCGCTGCGCCGCCCCGTCGACGCCGAGAAACACGGTGACGTCCGCGTAATCGCCGAAGGCGGGGTGCATGGCGTAGGCCCCCTCCACGACGAGAAGCCTCGCGGCGGGGATATCCACCACGCCGGCGTAGTCCATCGCCCCGCAGTCGAACCGCCGGTAGGAAAAGTCCCCGCCCGCCGCGAGGCCCGGCAGAACCTCCGATATGAACCGCTCGTAATGGACGTTGCCGCCCGGCGTCCCGAGCCGGATATCGGTGCGCAGCGCGGGCGGCAGGAAGAAGTCGTCCATGTGCACGACGGGCGCGCCGAACGACGCCGCCAGCGTCGTCTTCCCGGCGGCGGCCATGCCGTCGATGGCGAGCACGGTATACGCCCCGCCCCTTGCGCGCAGGGCGGCCGATAATCTGTCCGTCATCCGTCACTCATCCCGTCCGTCATTCGTGCAGCTGCCGTTCCCGCTCCAGCGCTTCCCTCTTGCCGTGGATGCGGCCGAGGGCGTACATCAGAACCGTGGCGCACAGGAGATTCACCCAGCCGATGTGCGATGCGCTGACGCTGTTGGCAACGCCGATTACGAGATTCGCAAATCCGACGATGGCCAGCATCCGGCCGATCTTGTTCAGATGGTCGATGCGGGAGTCAATATCGGAGAACAGATCGAACGGCCCGTCCGCGGTTTTCTTCCGAAAATAGATCCACATCATCATCCGTCCGACGTATTCCGCGCCGGTCTCCCTCATGAACGCCAGATAGCTCTCGTCGCAGGGGTGCATTTCGAGCCGCACGCTGTAGTCGCCGGGCCGGCAGCGGACGAAGTGATACGTGCACCAGCCGACGCCGTCCAGCAGCCAACCGTTCATCGCCATTTCGTTCAGCCAGTCCTCTTCCTTCTCAAAGTCCCATACCCAGAACCATTTGCGGACCGTTATTCTGTCTTCCATATTGAACCCTCCCCCAGAATTCGTTCGCCGTTTCCGGTCAATTCCTTCAGCCTGTCGACCTCGCGGCGCAGAATCTGCATGCCCTTTTCCGTCAGCCTGTATTCCTTCCTGCGGCTGTCGGCCTCTGTCGGCAGCTGCACGATCCAGCCCTTCTCGCACAGGGTGCCGAGCGCTCCGTACAGCGTCCCCGCGGCAAGACGCACCCGCCCGTTCGACATCTCCTCCGTCGCCTGCATAATGCCGTATCCATGCCGCGCCCGGACAAGCGAGAGCAGTATGTAATACGTCGATTCCGTCAGGGCAAACCCCTCGGCCATCCGATCACCTCCGCCGTGCTGCGTTATGCGTTATATCCACGGTCGATATATCGTCAACCGTTATTTCGTGGTCTTATTATATCGTCTTCCGATACAGTTGTCAAGACCCTTCCGGGATTCCGCAGCCAGCCGGATGATTGCTCCTGCCATTATGAATGTGATAACAGAGCGTTGCCGCAATGATCCATCGCGGTCTTTACCGGACACAAAAAAGCGTCATTTGCCCGGGAGCAAATGACGCTTTGAAAAACCGGTGACTGTTTCGGTTCGGAGACAGGCACGAAATGGATGATCCGGTTACGGCAATGAGAGGGTTCGCGGTCAGTCCAGCAGCCGCGTGAGGCGGTCGGCCAGCGGCTTTGGGAGCTTGTCGCTCTGCGCGAGGTGACGGATGGCGCTGCGCATGCCGGCCGGTATATCTGCCCCCAGGTCGACCAGCAGCTCGAGCTGTTCGATCATCTCCGCGAGCGATTCGTCCGGGTCGTCCCATCCGGCGTCGGAGAGCCGGCCGCGGAGCTCGTACAGGGCCTCGTCCAGCTCGGGCAGCTCCGCCTCGATGCGCAGCTCGATTCCGGCCCGTTTGCAGAAGCCGCGCAGGATCGCCTCCGTCTCCGGCGTGCGCACGAGGATGGCGCGGGGATACAGCTCCTCTTCCAGCAGATTCTCCGTCACCGACGTAAGCATCTCATCCGGGTCGTATACGGCCCCGTCCGCGTCGCCGAGCTGGATGATCATGCCGTTCTCCGCGTCCACGCCGATCAGCGCCGCAGGGAAACAGGGCGGCAGGCCGTCCTCCGCCCGCACGGGGTTGGGCAGACGGATGATCTCGCAGGCGAGCGGTTCGCTGCGCCGCATCCGCCGCAGCCGGGCGATGGCGATGTCGTTGAACCGCTCCGGCTCCGAAAAGACACGGTCACGCCGCGCCGGTACGGGCACGGAGCCGAGCCGGAAGCCCGCGCCGTCCGGCTCGAGGAGCGGCATCTCCGCCGGCTTGCCGGTGGATGAGATCAGCAGATACGGCTTCATACCGGCCTTGCGGATAAGCTCCGGGATTTGGACGGCCGCCTCCAGCGCGGCCGTGATGTCGCGTGCGTCCTGCTCCAATGTGACCGGCCACGGTACGCGGTGCGGAAAATGGCGGGCGAAGCTCGGGAACGAGTGCGCCCCGCGCAGGACGATGCCGTGCCCGGCGGCGTAGGCGCGGACGGCCTCGACCTCGAGCTCGTCCAGCTCGTCCCGGTTGCCCAGTGACAGCTGCACGCAGTCCTGCGTAAGAACGATGTAGTCCCGCTCCCACGCGGACGCGGAGCGGCTCGAGTCCAGCATCCGCAGGAACGTGTCGAACGCCTCCTCGCCGGGGTACAGGGTCAGCGAGAAGTATTCGCCGCCCCGGCCCGTGACGATGCAATAGCCGACGCGCCCGCCGTCCAGCCGCACGGCGAATATCTCCTCCTCCCGGAGAAGCTTCCACGGCTTCGCCCTCTTGAACGCGAACGCCAGCTCGTACATACGGTCGGTCACGGCCGGGTCGCAGGCGTATATGTCGTCGTCGTCCTCGTCATCGTCATCGTCGTATTCTAATGAATCCAGGAAGAGCCGCCTGTTGTATTTGCTGCATTCGTCCAGCCACTGGGGCAGGTGATCCCGGAGCGTGTCGCGTACCTCTTCGTATTCCTCCGGGGTGATGTGGCCGCGCTCCAGCATACACTGGTAGAACTTCCGGATGCCGACCGTTACGGTCCTGAGCCTCGACGGCGTGCTCTCGGCGGAGTCGCGGATATAGAATTCGCTGAAGAACTTGTCCAGCCAATCCATATCCGCGCCGTCCTCCATGCGCAGCTCCTCGCCCTCGAGAAACACCTCGATATAGAGGCTCGCGTTATCGGCGTGGCCCCTGACCGTCGCGGCGGACAGCCCCTTGTTCTCCAGCCACGTTCTGTATTCCCTGAGAAACCGTTGGTTGCGGCTCGGCATATCGTCGTCCTCCTGTAACCGATCGTCTTTGGTTTCGGCGCGCCGCCGGTCTTCCGGCGGGACGCGTACGCGGCGCCGTGCTGTATTTTATTACAGTATATCCGGCGCGGACAGTTACGCTGTCGGGCCGATTGTACCATATAAACCGCGAAATAGAAAGGGCCCGACGCGATTTGTTCGCGTCTCCGTCGGGTGTTAGCCGCCGAGATAGGTGACGCCGTCGCCGTAGATCGTCGTCCAGTCGTTTTTCATGGAGACGGGCACCCAGCCATAGGTGCCGCAGAGGTCGAACATCTTGTCCGCCTTCTCCACATTGCCGTTTTCCCGCTCCGTATCGTCGCAGCAGAGCATGAACGCGAGACTGCGGTACGGGTTGCCGCTCGTGACATACTCCGCCATGCTCGCGTCGCCGGTGCTGTTGCCGAAGGAGAGAACCGGCTGCACGCCGATCTCCTGCGCGATCACGGTGACCTTGTTCATCTTGAGGTTCTTCACGATGAAATCGCCGCCGAGAACGAGCGTGTCGTCCTCGTCGTAAACATAGGAAAGTCCGTCTGTCTCGCTCTGATCCGGCGCGACAAGGGACTCGTCGGAGCCGATGATCTGCCACGGGGGCAGGCCGAGGGGCGAGCCGTCCGCGATGCCGCGCACGATGAAGCGATCCGTGCCGCTGACGATATAGACCGTGAAGTCGTTCGCCTTGAGATAGTCCACCACCTGCAGCATGGGCAGATACCAGCCGTCGCCGCGATTCATGCCCTCATAGCTCGGCATGGGCTGCTTCTTGAATTCCTGAATGTAGGCGTTGAATTCCTCGACCGTCATGCCCGCGAACGCCGAGGCGACGGCCCTGCCGTGATCGACCTCCAGTCCCTCGAAGGACGCGCCGGTCTCGTTCTGCTCCCTGATCTTCAGCGCGACCTCGCGCTCGAAATCCGACGCCTGATCCTTATAGTCCGGGTCGTCGAGCACGCGGTATTTCAGAAGACAGTAGTCGAAGTAGTTCGGGTCCGTCTCGCAGAAGAGCGTGCCGTCGAGATCGAACACGGCGACGCGGGACTCCGGCGGGATGTAATCGGCACCGGCCTCGTCCGTGATCGCCTCCATGTAGGAAATCAGCTCATTTTTGGCTGCGGCGTCGTCCGTCCAGAGGGACAGCGGCGCCGGGGCGGTCTCGGCGGACGGCTCCCGGGAGGGGTTCTCGCCCATGCCGAGGGAGTAAAAGCCGCCCGTCAGCATCAGCAGGCAGAGAACGACCGCAAGAGCGCGTTTGCCCACATGCGTCGTTTTGGTTCCTGTTTTCATGATACGTCTCCTTTCCGCCGGTCTCCCGCCGCCCGGCATAAACATCCGCGGCGGCGACGGCGGCATGCGGGCATACCGCCGCGTTATTATCGTTGTTATATCTGAGACTGGCTTCCAATATCATGCTATTATACACGCACATCGCGTACAGCGCAAGTGCGCACCGGCAAAAATGACATCGAGGCAACGGGGGTTCTGAACTGCCGCATCGGATCAAAAAAAGCGGGGAAGAGCTGTTTGCCCTTCCCCGATTCCATATTGTCCGTCAGGACAGATCCTCCCGATCCGCGGCGGGGAGGTCGTTTTCGATGTTGTCCCGGGCGAGGTCCGTGTCGATGACCGGATAGATCCCCGCGGGGATCGGACTTTCTCCGCGAAACACCTTCTGATCGGTTCCGAACGTCCCGGCGACGATCGGGTTCGCGTTTTGCTTTGCGCGTTTCGCCTTCCCCTGCGGCTCCGGCACGGGCTCCGTCTGATTTTTGGGCTGGGTATGCGTCCTGTCCGGACGCTTCATGCCTTTCTTTGCCATCATACCACCTCGTTTGCGTCCGGTCTGTCCGCCAGCTCCGCGACGAGCTGCCGCATTTCCGCCTTGGACTGTACGCCGTGGATTTGCTCCATCAGCGCCTTTTTCTCAACCTCCGTGAGCGCTTCGTATTTTCGCAGCGCCGTCTGATTCTGTGCCAGCGCCATGCCGAAGCCCACGGGCAACGATCCGTCTCTCATAATAAAGTCACCTCAGAGATAGTTTCCCTGAGGTGATGCGGTTTTATGCGGGTTTCAGCGGCGGCCCGGTTTTCGGATCACGCCGCAGGCGATTCGTTCTCCGGCGTTTCCGGCGGGCTGGGAGGTGAAGTCGTCCACGCGATCGTGGATGATGACCGTCTTCCCGAGAATCTCCCGCACGGTGAAGCGGTCTGTCAGAAACGCCTGCAGGGCGTATCCGTTGTTGGAGAACAG
>CAJOFW010000017.1:11692-15749 GCA_905234005.1 uncultured Oscillospiraceae bacterium | reverse complement strand
AGCACCGCAGCCGCATCAGCGGCAGACGCCCGTACACGACCGCCCCGGCGGGCAGCCGCTTCACGGCGGACATCGGCGCTTCAAACGACGCCGTCAGGCTCGCAAGCCCGTGGGCACGGTAAAACGCCGCCGCCTGAGCGTTCGCGGCGTTCAGCCCGAAGCCGCCGCGAACGACCGGAAACCCGAGCCGTTTTCCGAGGGCGGCGCCGTAGATGTTCTCCGTCCAGACCGCCCGCAGCCCCTGCTTTTTAAGCGTGACAAGCCGCGTCTCGAGCGCAGGCTCGTCCTCCGGAAAGCAGACCGCCGGCAGCTCCGCCGCGAGCCGGTCGCCGAACCGGTCTATGAGCGCCGGCGTGATCGCGCTGACCGGCAGCACGACGACGGCGAGGCGGTCGAATATCGCGGCCCGATCGCCCGCCGCGAGCTGATCGGCGGTGTAAAACCGCGCCCAGAGCGGGGAGGGGGCTTCGTTTTCGCCGCTGTCTTTAAGACGCGTGTCGTCCGGGATTTGTTCCCAGCCGGGGCCTCGGGTGTACGGCGGGACGGCGCCGCGCCGCTCATCGAGGGCGGCGAGGGCGTCCCGGCGCAGGGCGTTCAGGGCGGCGGCGGGCAGCGTGAGGCCGGGGGCGATATCGGCCCGGAAGGCGGCGCAGATATACTGCGTGCCGCCGGTTTTCGTGAGGCTGCGGGCGGCGCTGTCCGCGTCCAGCGGACGGGTGCGGGCCCCGGTCACGGCGGCTGTGCGCCCGCCGCCGTCCGAGACCGTGAGCGCGGAGGTATCCGCCGTGAGTGTGAACGCCATCGTCACGGGAACGCTCCGCCGTTCGGCGCGGTAGAGCTGACGCAGGGGCTTGAGCACCGCCTCCGCGTCGGTCACGTCCTCGCGGGTGCGATAACCGAACATGGCGGCGTCCCGGCGGCCCGTGAGGTAGCCGTCCGTGAACCCGCTGCGGGAGAAGACCGCCCGCAGGCTCTCCGCGTCGTAAGGCTCGCCGTCACGGGCGGCGCGGCAGGCCGTCACGGCGGCGGCGACGTATTCGGGCCGCTTCATGCGCCCCTCGATCTTGAGCGTGCGCACCCCGGCGGCGGCCATGTCGGCGATGTGGTCAAGGAGCGACATATCCTTCATCGACAGCGCGTGACCGTGCGCGCCGCAGCGCCAGTCGAGGCGGCACGGCTGGGCGCACAGGCCCCGGTTGCCGCTCCGCCCGCCGAGCATCGACGAGAGCGTGCACATGCCGGACACACAGACGCAGTGCGCCCCGTGTACGAACGCCTCGGCGGGGATGTCCACGGCGGCGCAGATTGACGCCATCTCATCGAGGGACAGTTCCCGGGCGAGGACAAAGCCGTCGAACCCCGCGTCCGCGAGAAACCGCGCCCCGTCGGCGTTGTGCACCGCCGTCTGCGTGCTCGCGACGCGGCGGATGTGCGGATAGCGGCGGGAAAACAGCGTCAGCGCCGCCATGTCCTGCAATATCACGCCGTCGGCCCCGGCGGCGGCGACCGCGTCGGCCTCCGCCTCGAGAGCCGCAAGCTCGCGGTCGAGCACCATCGTGTTCACGGTGACGTAGACCTTCACGCCGCGCTCGTGGCAGTACCGCACGGCGGACGCCAGCGCCTCGCCGCCGAAGTTCTCCGCGCTTCGCCGGGCGTTGAAGCCCTTGCCGCCGAGATACACCGCGTCCGCGCCGCACCGCACCGCCGCGACAAGCTGCTCCCGCCCCCCGGCCGGGGCCAGCACGGCGGGGACGGGCGCGGCGGCGGTTGGGTCGGATGCGCCGCTATATAATGTTTTCATGGAAGTTGTAATCATATCCTGATATTTTACTTCCCTTTTCCCGGCTCGTCAATTATAATGTGTGTGCCGTCTGCATTGCCGGCGGCAGGGAGGGCTTTCCATGCACATACCGGGCGCGGGGACGGAGGAGATCGCCGTCCTCACCTTCGACGAGGCGCTGGAGCGGTCGGGACGCTCCGGGGGCTACGACCCGGAGAAGTGGCTCTACGTGCCCGACTTCTACACCGAGTACCGTTACATCCTCGGCACACGCGGCGCAAGGCCGCTCATATGCGTCGGCGTGAACCCGTCCACCGCCGCGCCGGACGACCTCGACGCGACGCTCAAGTCCGTTTCCCGCATCGCGGCGTCAAACGGCTTTGACAGCTTCGTCATGCTGAACGTCTACGCCCAGCGGGCGACGCGGCCCGGCGACATGGAGCGGACGCGAAACGAGCTTCTGCACCGGGAGAATCTGGCGGCGTTTGCGTATGTCCTCGCCCACGCCGGGGATTCGCCCGCGGTCTGGGCCGCGTGGGGCAACATCATCGAAATGCGCGGCTGGCTCAGGGACTGCGTGCTCGATATGGTATCGCTCGGCGACCGGTACGGGGCGCGGTGGTACACGGCCGGCAAACGCTCCGTCCGCGGCCACCCGCATCACCCGCTCTACCTCAAAAAGGACACCCCCCTCGACCCCTTCGACGCAAGGGAATACTGCCTGGAATGCCTCTGATACTTTTTCTTGAAAGAAAAAGTACCAAAAAGAACCTTGTATTCGCTTCGGAAGGGCAGCGTTACCGAGGGTTTGCGCCCGGTAACGAGACGAGGCTTTTGATCGGGCGTGCGTATGACCGGCGATTTCCCGGGCAATACGCCCGGAACGCCGCTTCCGGGCATAGAATATCATGTACGTCCGCGGCAGCGCGAACATATAACGACGCGTCCGCAATACGCGAACGCGAATCATCAACGTATACGGAGAATCAACTGTCATGACACTTCTGCTGTCTCTCGGCGTGGCCATGCTTGCCGGTCTTGCGATGACCCGCGCCATGAAATCCCTGAACCTGCCGGACGTGACCGCGTATCTCGTCGCCGGCATCCTGATCGGGCCGTATGTGCTCGGACGGCTCCGCGTCGACGGCTTCGGCTTCGTGACGATGGAGGCCGTGGAGACGCTCGATACGCTGTGCAATCTCGCGCTCGGCTTCATCGCGTTCGCCATCGGCACCGAATTCATGCTGCCGAAGCTCCGCACGACCGGCAAACAGGCCGTGGCCATCGCGATCTTTCAGGCGTGCCTCGCGTCGGTGTTCGTCGCGGCCGCGCTCGTCGCGGTGCACTTCATCGCGCCGGATAAGCTCAGTCTGCCCGCCGCCATAACGCTCGGGGCGGTCGCCAGCGCCACGGCCCCCGCCGCGACGCTGATGGTCGTGCGCCAGTACAAGGCCAAAGGCCCCGTGACCGATATGCTGCTGCCCGTCGTCGCGCTCGACGACGCGGTCGGCCTCGTGCTGTTCGCCGTGGCCGTCGGCATCGCGAAGGCGCTGCAGGGCGGCGCGGTGACGGCCGTGTCGATCCTCGTCAATCCGATTCTCGAGATCGTCTGCTCGCTCGTCCTCGGCGGCGCGCTCGGCTGGGCGCTCGACGTGGCGGAGCGCTACTTCCACTCCAACCGCAACCGCATGACGCTGCTCATCGGCACCGTGACGCTGACCGTCGCGCTGTCGATGACCGAGCTTCGCGCCGGGCCGCTGGTGTTCGGGTTCTCGCCGCTTTTGACGTGCATGATGCTCGGCACCGTGTTCTGCAACCGCTGCCCGATCGCGGAGGATCTCATGGACAAGGAGGACAAGTGGACGGCCCCGCTGTACTGCCTGTTCTTTGTGCTGAGCGGCGCCGCGCTGCGCCTCGACGTGTTCGCCGACTGGGCCATGGTCGCCGTCGGCGTCGTGTACATCATCTTCCGCTCGGCGGGCAAATATTTCGGCGCGCGCTGGAGCGCGAGGGCGACGCACTGCGACCCGATGATCGAAAAATACCTCGGCATCACGCTTTTGCCGCAGGCGGGCGTGGCGCTCGGCATGTCGCTGACGGCGGCGGCGGAGCTGGGGGCCGACGGCGGTACCATCCGCTCGATCACGCTGTTTTCGGTGCTCGTCTACGAGCTGATCGGCCCCGCGCTCACGAAAATGGCGCTCACCAAAGCCGGCGACATCAAAAGCGGCAGCACCGACGCCCGCGCCAGACGCATGAACACCGCGCAGGCGAAAT
>CAJOFW010000017.1:0-11607 GCA_905234005.1 uncultured Oscillospiraceae bacterium | reverse complement strand
GGCGCCCCCTCAATCGGCTGCGCCGACAGCTCCCCCGGAGGGGGAGCCGGGCGCCCTCTCAGTCGGCTCCGCCGCACTGTCGTATTCCGTAACCGATCAACTAAAAACGCCGCCGGGTGTGCGCTTCCGGCGGCGTTTCCGCATGGCGTCACGCCGATTAAACCGCTCCGAGCCACGCGCCGAGCAGCAGGATATATACGGAGCCGTACATCCAGTACAGCGACGCGGCGACGGCGGCGATGCTGCCGTATACGCCGAACAGACCGAACCGCTCCAGCGCCCACGAATAAAGCCGCGTAAAAATCATCCACCCCGCCGCCGCGCCCGCCGCGCCGGGGACGAGCCGCCCGTACCCGCCGCCCCGGGACGCGGCGCGGTACAGAAGCACGTTCCCCAGCGTCAGCGCCGCGAGCAGGATGATCACCCGCAGCCGCAGCACGACCGCCAGCGCCGGGACCGCCGCCGCGAGCCGCCGCCCGAACAGCAGCAGCGTCAGATCGCCCGCGATGCACAGCGCCAGCGCCGCCGTGAACACGGCCCCGAGCGCCCGCGACCGGATATAGCCGCCGCCCCCGCCCCGGATCGCCCCCACGCCGCGCACGATGCTGCCGAGAAAACGCGCCCCGCTCCACAGCTCCAGCGCCGCCGCCGCCGGGAGGGCGGCGGGGGACGACGCGAGGACATTTTCCACGATCGCGGTCACGAGCTGCCGCAGCGCCGCCGGGGCGTGGGCCAGCACGCCGACGAGAAGCTCCCGCTCCGTCAGCGGCGTGTACGGCACCAGCGACATGAGAAGCGCCGTCAGCGGCCCGAGGGACAGAAACAGGTAGTACGTCCCGTTCGCCGCGTACAGTCCCAGCTCCGCCCGCCTCGGATCCGCCGCCGCCCGGCGAAAAAACGCCGCCGCCCGCTCCCTCATGCGCCGCCTCCCGTTCCCGGTCAACCTATCCCGGTTGTATGTTTTCGCGTTTCCGATCCGATTTCCCGTGACACGGGCGGATAAATCTGTTATGATATCGGTAAACACGCGTATAGTATGGGGAACAAACGCGAAAATCATGCACGGAGGGACGTATGCAGGCGCGGCTGACCGGTCTCAATCACAACGAGGCGCTCGCCTATCTCGGCTATCGCGGCGGCGCGCTGCCGCCGGACGCGGCGGCGGACATCGCCCGCTGCGAGGCGCTTCTCATCAAAACCGTGCGGCCGCGGGCCGTGTGGCGGCGGTTCGCGCTCACGCCGGACGGCGGCTTCGAGGGCGTATCCTTCCGGCCCGAGGGCGGCGACGTGCCCCGGCTGCTTTTCGGGTGCGAGGCGGTCATCTGCTTCGCGGCGACGCTGGGCATGGAGTTCGAGGCGCTTATGCGGCGCACACAGGCCCGGAGCATGGCCGAGGCGGTCGTCCTCGACGCCTGCGGCAGCGCCGCGATCGAAAACGTGTGCGACAACCTCTGCGGCGACCTCGCCGCCGCCGAGGCCCCGCTCTGCCTGACCGACCGGTTCAGCCCCGGCTACGGCGATTTCCCGCTCACCCAGCAGCACGACTTCTGCGCGATGCTGGACGCGCAGCGCCGCGTCGGCATCACGCTCTCGGACAGCGGGCTTATGACCCCGCAGAAGTCCGTCACGGCGCTTCTCGGCGTGCGCAGAACCCCGCCCGAAAAACGCGCCCGGGGCTGCGCGTACTGCGGCCGGTTCGCGGACTGCACCTATCGAAAGGACGGGATCACCTGTGGATAACATTACAATACTCGACGGCGCGATGGGGACGATGCTTCAGGCCGCCGGCCTGCGGCCGGGGGAGACGCCGGAGGTGTGGAACGTCACCCGCCCCGGCGACGTGATCGCCGTGCAGCGCCGCTACGCCGAGGCGGGCAGCGGCGTTCTCTACACGAACACCTTCGGCGCGAACCGGATAAAGCTCGCCAAATGCGGCCATGCCCCGGCGGAGCTGATCGAGGCCGGCGTCCGCTGCGCCCGTGCGGCGGCGGCGGGCACGAACGCCCGCGTCGCGCTCGACGTCGGGCCGATCGGCCAGCTTCTCGAGCCGCTCGGCACGCTCTCGTTCGACGAGGCGTACGACATCTTCCGCGAGATGGTCGTCGCGGGCGAGGCGGCGGGGGCCGACCTCGTCGTGATCGAGACGATGAGCGACCTGTACGAGGTCAGGGCCGCCGTGCTCGCGGCGAAGGAGCACACCCGTCTGCCCGTCTGGGTGACGATGACGTTCGAGGCCACGGGCCGGACGTTTCTCGGCGTGACCGTGCCCGCGATGGCGCTGACGCTCGACGGCCTCGGCGTGGATGCGATGGGCTTCAACTGCTCCCTCGGCCCGGCGGAGCTTATGCCGCTCGTGCGCGAGCTGGCCGACTGGACGGACAGACCGCTGATCCTCAAGCCGAACGCCGGTCTGCCCGACCCGGCCACCGGCGCGTACACGATCACGCCGGACGAATTCGCCGACGCCCTCTCGGAGGCCGCCGCCCTCGGCGTGACCGTCCTCGGCGGCTGCTGCGGCACGACGCCGGATTTCATCCGCGCCCTCGCCGCCCGCGCCGCCGGTCTCACGCCGGCGGCGCGGACGGGTTCGCGAAAACGCGGCGTGTGCTCGTCCGGCCGCGTCGCCGTGTTCGGCGGCGTGAACGTCATCGGCGAGCGCATCAATCCGACCGGCAAGAAACGCTTTCAGCAGGCCCTCCGCGAGCACGACATCGCCTACATCGTCGACCGTGCGGTGGAGCAGGAGGACGCCGGAGCGGATATTCTGGACATCAATGTGGGGCTTCCCGGCGTTGACGAGCCGCGATTGATGGCGGAGGTGGTGCGGGCGGTGCAGGCCGTGACCGATCTGCCGCTGCAGCTCGACTCGTCCGACCCCGCCGCCCTCGAGGCCGGTCTCCGGGCCGTGAACGGGCGGGCGATCGTGAACTCCGTGAACGGCCGCGCCGAGGTGCTCGACGCGATATTGCCGCTCTGCGCGAAATACGGCGCGGCGGTCGTCGGCCTCTGCCTCGACGAGCGCGGCATCCCGCAGACGGCGGAGGAGCGCGTGGCGATCGCGGAGCGGATACTCGCGGCGGCGCTCTCCCACGGCATACGGCGCGAGGACGTGCTGATCGACTGCCTGACGCTGACCGTATCGGCGCAGCAGGAGCAGGCGGCGCAGACGCTGCGGGCGGTGCGGACCGTCCGCGAGGACATGGGCCTTCACGCCGTGCTCGGCGTGAGCAACATCTCGTTCGGCCTGCCGGCCCGGGAGAACGTGACCGTCGGCTTTCTGACGCAGGCGCTGTACGCGGGGCTGGATTTTCCGATCGTGAACCCGAACCAGCGGGCGATCATGGACGCGATCGCCGCCTGCCGCGTGCTCTCCGGCGAGGACGACGGCGCGGCGCGGTACATCGACCGCTTCGCCGGCACGGACGCGGCGGCCCCGTCATCCAACACGGCAAACACAGCAAACACCGGTGCGGCGGCGGATATGACGCTGGAGGCGGCGATTGTGCGCGGCCTGAAGGCCGAGACCGCCGCCCTGACGGCGAAGGCGCTCGACGGCATGCCGGAGCTTGCGGTCGTGGAATCGCTGCTGATCCCGGCGCTTGACGCGGTCGGCGGCAAATACGAGCGCGGGGAGCTGTTTCTGCCGCAGCTCATCAACGCCGCGAACGCCGCCAGCGAGGGCTTCCGGCTCGTCCGGGAGCGCATCGCCGCGAAGGGCGGCGGGAGCGTGTCGAGGGGGAAGATCGTCCTCGCGACCGTCCACGGCGACGTGCACGACATCGGCAAGAACATCGTCCGCGTCGTGCTCGAAAACTACGGCTACACGGTCGTCGACCTCGGGCGGGACGTGCCCGCCGATACGGTCGTGGCGGCGGCGATCCGGGAGGGGGCGAGGCTCGTCGGCCTCTCGGCGCTGATGACGACGACCGTGCCCGCGATGGCCGAGACGATCGCGGCGCTGCGGCAAAGCGGCCACGACTGCAAAATCATGGTAGGCGGCGCGGTGCTCACGCCCGAATACGCCGCCGAGATCGGCGCGGACTACTACGCCAAAGACGCCAAACAGGGCGCCGACATCGCCCGGGAGGTGCTGGGCTGAAGCCGTCCGGCCGGCGGCGCGGTGATTTCCCGGGAAAACAACAGCCGCCCGCGTCTGTCAAAAAACGACGCTCACCCGTCGGGTCACAGAGCGGCGGGGGAGCTCGAGGGGGCAAGGCCCGCCTCGAATTGGATCATACAGGCTGTCAAAGAGAATTCTTTGACAACCTGAGCCGTCCGCGTCTGCGCGGACGGCCATGTGAGAGGGGCAGGGGAATATGGATCTGCGGAAATACCTTACATACAACACGCTGCTGTTCGACGGCGCGATGGGCACGTATTACGCCCAGCACAGCGACAGGCCGGATTACCCGTGCGAGCTTGCGAACCTCGATACGCCGCAGGCCGTGCTCGACATCCACCGCGCCTACATCAACGCCGGGTGCGCCGCGATCAAGACGAACACGTTCCGGGCCAACCGGCTGACGCTGGGGGCGCGGTGCGAGCCGGTCATCCGGGCCGGGTACGAGCTGGCGCTCCGGGCGGCCGGGTCGAACGCGTTCGTGTTCGCGGACATCGGCCCGATCGACGCGCCGGACGAGGACGCGCTGGTGGCCGAGTACACGTTCGCGGCGTTCGCGTTTCTGAACTGCGGGGCGCGGTATTTTCTCTTCGAGACGAACAGCGGCGACAGCGGCCTGTACACGGTCGCCCGCCGCATCAGGGAGCGTATGCCCGGCGCGTTCATCGTCGTGTCGTTCGCGGCGCAGCCGGACGGCTTCACGAGCGACGGCGAGCTTTATTCCGACCTCATCCGCCGGGCGGCGGACTGCCCGTACATCGACGCGGTCGGCTTAAACTGCGTGTCCGGCGCACGGCATATGGACGCGCTCGTCCGCCGTCTCGGCCCGCTGGACGGCACGCTGCTGTCCGCGATGCCGAACGCCGGCTACCCGACCGTCCGGGCGCACAGGACGTATTACGAGGGCGACCCCCGGTATTTCGCCGAGCAGCTCTGCGCCCTGCGTGACGCCGGCGCCCGCATCCTCGGCGGCTGCTGCGGCACGACGCCGGAGTACATCGCCGCCGCCGCCCGCGCCCTGCGGGAAACGCCGCCGCGTCCGGCCTACCCGCCCCGCCGCGGCGACGACGCGGCGCAGCACGAGGCCCCGGCCGAGGAAAACCGCTTCTGGCAGGCGCTGTGCGACAGCGGCGAAAAGCCGTTTGCCGTGGAGCTTGACTCCCCCGAGGACGCGGACGTCACGAAGTTCATGGCCGGGGCGGCGGAGCTGCGGGACGCGGGCGCCGCGATCGTCACGATCGCCGACTGTCCGATCGCCCGGGCGCGGATGGACGCGAGCCTCATGGCCTGCAAGCTGCGGCGGGAGCTGAACCTCGACGCCCTGCCGCACATGACCTGCCGCGACCGCAACATGAACGCGACGAAGGCGCTGCTGCTCGGCCTGTGCGCCGAGGGCGTGCGCAACGTCCTCATCGTCACGGGCGACCCGATCCCCACGGCGAGCCGGGACGAGGTCAAGAGCGTGTTCAACTTCAACTCCCGCAAGCTCATCAAATACGTGGACAGCCTGAACACGGGCCACCTGCCGTCGCCGTTTCACATCTTCGGGGCGCTGAACGTGAACGCCCGGAACTTCCATATGCAGCTCGCCCTCGCGCAGGAGAAGGAGCAAAACGGCGCGGTCGGCTTTCTGACGCAGCCGATCCTGACGGAGCAGGCGCTCGAGAATCTGAAGCTTGCCCGTGAAACGCTGCGGGGGAAGCTCCTCGGCGGCATCATCCCGATCGTGAGCCAGCGCAACGCGCTGTTCATGAACAGCGAGATCGCCGGCATCACGGTGTCGGACAAGATCATCGCCGCCTACGAGGGCGCCGACCGCGCCCGGGGCGAGGAGCTGGCCGTGGACATCTGCGCCGCCATAGCGGCCGCGACAGCGCCCTATGTGGACGGCTACTACCTGATGACCCCCTTCGGCCGCACCAGCCTGATGGCCCGCATCATGTCCCGCATCCGCCGCGACGGCAGCGCGTGAGAAAGCCGCCCGGCGCCGGAAAAATCCCCCGTCTTGCCAGGCAGGGCGGGGGTATGCTATAATCGTCTCGTTCCATCTGACGGGAGCGCGGTATTATGATCCAGAAAAGCCAGACCTTCGCCAAAATCCTGAACATGCTGTCCGATGTTCTGCTCATATTCCTCGCCTATCCCGCCGCCGTGGCGCTGCGCTTTGACGTGCTCGGCGGCGTGGTCAGCGTGCCGCTTACGAGCGGGCGGATGCTCGCGGCCGCGTTCGCCTACAGCGTCGCGGTCGTGTTCCTCTATGCCTGCGCCGGGGTGTATACCGGGGTGCGGTTCCGCCGCCGGGGGCGGCTGTACGCGATCGTCGCCGTGAACACGGCGGCGGCCCTCGCCGCGGCGGCGCTGCTGTTTGCCGCCCGGCTCGTCGATTTCTCGCGCTGGACGCTCGTGTTTCTGTGGCTGCTCTCGAGCCTCTTCGTGCTCGGAAAGCACCGGCTCGTCGGCTTTGTCATCGGCCGCGTCATGGCCGCCGGACGTTCCGTCCGGCACGTCGCCATCGTCGGCAACGGCCGCCTCGCCGAACAGTTTGTGCGCGACGTACAGGCCGCGCCCGAGCTGGGCGTCGTCGTGGACGGCTACATCTCCGGCGTGGAGCGCGACGGTCTCGGCGAACGCCTCGGCAGCTACGAGGAGCTGCAGTCGATCCTGCTCGACCACCCCCTCGACTGCCTCGTCGTCGCCCTCGAGGCGCACGAGACCCGGTTTATGCGTTACGTCCTGATGGCCGCCGAACGCGAGGGCATACGGGTGGAGCTGATCCCGTTTTACAACGACTACATCCCGACCCACCCGACCGTGGAGGTCGTCGGCAGAACGAAGATGATGAACCTCAACGCCACCCCGCTCGACAGCCCCGGCTGGGCGTTCGTCAAGCGGACGATGGACGTCGTCGGGGCCGTATGCATCCTCGTTCTCACGTCGCCGGTCATGGTGATCGCCGCCGTCGGCGTGAAGCTCACAAGCCCCGGCCCGGTGCTGTTTACGCAGGAGCGCGTCGGACGAAACAGAAGGCCCTTCAAAATGCTCAAATTCCGCTCTATGCGCGCCGACGCCGACCACACCGGCTGGACGACCGGCGCCGACCCCCGCAAGACCCGGTTCGGCAGCGTCATCCGCAAGCTCAGCATCGACGAGCTGCCCCAGCTCTTCAACGTCCTCGCCGGACACATGAGCCTCGTCGGGCCGCGGCCCGAGCTGCCCCGGTACGTCCGGCAGTTCCGGGACGAGGTGCCGCGCTATCTCGTGCGCCAGCAGGTGCGCCCCGGCATGACCGGCTGGGCGCAGATCCACGGGCTGCGCGGCGACACGTCCATCGAGGCACGCGTCGAATACGACATCTGGTACATCGAAAACTGGAGCGTCGGCCTCGACCTGCGCATATTGCTGCGGACGGTCTGCGGCGGCTTCCTGAACAACGAGACGATCGCGCCCGCGCCCGCGTCCCGGACGGCGGACGGGGCCGCCTCCGGAAAGCGGTGACGGCGATGGAGACGATCACCGTCGTCACGGCGGCGCACAGGCTGTGCGATACGATCCCGCCGTACCCGCCGTATCTGCCCGTGCAGGCCGGGCGGGCGATCCACCCGCCGCTGCCGTACGCGGGCGACGACACGGGGGAGAGCATCAGCGAAAAAAACGCGTCGTTCTGCGAGCTGACCTGCCTCTACTGGGCGTGGAAAAATCTGCCGGACGACTACGTCGGCCTGTGCCACTACCGGCGGTATTTCGGGAAGCGGCGCGGTGTGCGGCTGCGGCCCATGACGGAGGCGGCGTACCGGCGCGCCCTCCGAAAGGCGCCCGTGCTGCTGCCGAAAAAGCGGCGGTACTTCATCGAGACGACGTACAGCCAGTACGCCCACGCCCACCACGCCGCCGACCTCGATACGGCGCGGGAAATCATCGCGGCGCGATGCCCGGAGTATCTGCCCGCGTTCGACCGCGTCATGCGCCGGACGAGCGGCCACCGGTTCAATATGCTCGTGATGCGGCGGGACATCCTTGACGCGTGGTGTACATGGCTGTTCGACGTCCTGTTCGCGCTCGAGGCGGCGCTGGACATCTCCGGCTACAGCGACTACGACCGCCGCGTGTTCGGTTTCGTCGGCGAGAGGCTCCTCGACGTGTGGCTCGAGACGAACGGCGTCAAATACCGCGAGGCGCCGGTCTGTCACACGGAGAGCCAGCACTGGCCGAAAAAGATCGCGGCGTTTCTGCGCCGGAAGCTATCGGGGGGAAAGGCATGAGCTTCTTCCGAAACATGAAAACGCGGCTTCATCAGCGATACCTGACGCCGCTTCAAAAATACCGGTTCCTGTTCGAGGAGCTTGTCAAGCGCGATTTCAAGCGCAAGTACAAGGGCACCGTCCTCGGCATGGGCTGGAGCGTGCTCTCGCCGCTTCTGCAGCTTCTCGTCATGCGGCTGATCTTCACGCAGTTTTTCGGCCGGGACACGCCGCACTACACGTCGTACCTGTTCTGCGGCCTTCTCATCTACCACTACTTCCGCGAGTCCACGGTCAGCGGCATGAGCTCGCTCACGGCAAACGCCGGGATATTCGGCAAGGTGAACGTGCCGAAGTACCTCTTCATCCTCTCGAAGAACGTGTCGTCGCTCATCAATTTCGGGCTGACGCTGTGCGTGTTTTTCGTGTTCGTCGCGATTGATCACATCGCGTTTTCGTGGCGGTTTCTCGCGCTCGTCTATCCGGTGGTGTGCCTCATCGCGTTCAACATCGGCGTGGGGATGATCCTCTCGGCGCTGTTCATCTTCTTCCGGGACACGAGCTATCTGTACGACATCTTCACGCTGCTTCTGCGGTATATGTGCGCGATCTTCTACCGCATCGACAGCTTTCCCGAAAAGGTGCAGCGGCTGTTTCTTATAAACCCCGTCTACTGCTACATCAAGTACTTCCGCGTCGTCGTCGTGGACGGCGGCATGCCCTCGGCGGCGTATCATCTGCTGTGCGCGGGCTACGCCGCCGCCGTGCTCGTCATCGGCGCGGTCATATACAAAAAGTACAACACGCGGTTTATGTATTATATCTGAGGAGGCGGCGTCATGGCCATCATCCGGGCGACGAACGTCTCCGTCCGGTACATCAAGGGAGACTTCAAAAACATCGGCCTCAAGGAATACGTCCTCCGCCACGTCACGGGCAGCTACCGCACGGAGGAATTCTGGGCCAACCGGGATATATCCTTTTCCCTCGAACGCGGCGATATGCTCGGCATCGTCGGCACGAACGGCGCGGGCAAGTCGACGCTTCTGAAGACCGTCGCGAAGATCCTCACGCCCACGACCGGCAAAATGACCGTACACGGCAGCGTCGCGGCGCTTCTGGAGCTTGCCAGCGGGTTCGACGGCAGCCTCACCGTCCGCGAGAACACCTACCTGCGCGGGGCGATGCTCGGGTATACGCGGGCGTTCATGGACGAGAAGTACGACGAGATCATCGCGTTCGCGGAGCTGTCGGAGTTTCAGGACACGATGTTCCGGCACCTGTCCAGCGGCATGAAGAGCCGCCTCGCGTTCTCGATCGCCTGTCTCGTACAGCCGGACGTGCTGATCCTCGACGAGGTGCTGAGCGTCGGCGACGGGGCGTTCCGCCGCAAAAGCGGCGATAAAATGCGCGAGATCCTCGCCGGCGGCGTGACGGGCATCCTCGTGTCCCACTCGGTCGGGCAGGTGCGTCAGATGTGCAACAAAATCCTCTGGCTCGACCACGGCGAGCAGGTCGTATTCTCCGACGACGTGGCGCTCTGCTGCGGGGCTTACGAGGAGTTTCTGCACACGGGGGAGCGGCCGCGCTCGATGGAGGACATCGAACGCCTCGCGGCGGATTTCGCCGTCCGCACCGAGCGCGAGCGCCGCGCCGCCGCCCACAAAAAGGCCAACGCCGTCCGCCGCGAAATGACGCGGCGCGGCAGCGGCAAATACTTAAACGAGGCCATCGCGATCATCCGCAAATACCGCCCCGAGCTTCTGCGCACGGAGCTTCTGGACGCGGAGGAGGAAGAGGCCGGGGACGAATCGTCCCCCGACGCGGACGGCGGCGGTATGACCCCCGATACGGACGGCGGAACCGATGAAGCTGTCGACGTTTGAAGCCCTCAAGAACGCGCTGCCCGCCGGCGCGTTCTACCTGACGGACGACCAGCTCGCGGCGCTGCAGGATACGCTGCTTATGATGCTGCGCGAGCTGAACGACATCGCGGCGGCGCACGATATCGCGCTCACGCTCGGCGGCGGAACGGCCCTCGGCGCGGCGCGTCACGGCGGGTTCATCCCGTGGGACGACGACGTCGACCTGAACGTCCCCCGCCGGGATTACGAGCGCCTTGTGCGCCTTCTGCGCGAGGAGCACGCCGACGAATACTGGGTGCACACGCCCCGGGACACGCCGGGCTACGGCATCCTGACGACCCGTGTGCGCAGGGTCGGCACCGTGGTGAAGCAGCGTGAGGACGACTACGGCGACGAGTGCGGCGCGACGATCGACCTCTGCCCGATCGAGAACACCTACGACAACGCCGTCCTGCGCGCGCTGCACGGCGCGCTGTGCATGGGCTTCGGCTTCGCGCTGTCCTGCCGCAAGCTGTGGCGCGACCGGAAAAGCGTCCGGCCGCTGCTGCGCGGCGACAGGGGGGCGTACCGCTTAAAGGCCGCCGTCGGCTTCTGCCTTTCGTGGGCCGGCGTCGATTTCTGGGCGCGTGCGGCGGACAGGGTGTACGCGATGTGCCGCAACGAGCGCTCCAAATACGTCGTCATGCCGGCGGGCAGGGCGCATTTTTTCGGCGAGCTGTACCCGCGTGCGACGTTCATGCGGACGCGCCGGATCGACTTTGCCGGCGTCCCCTGCGCCGTCACCGCCGCCCTCGACGACTACCTGACCCGTCTCTACGGCGACTGGCGCGCCGAGCCGGAAAGCGACCGCCGCGAACGCCACGCCTATTTCGCGTTCGAGCTGTGATACGCGCCGTTGTTTGCGGCGGAAAAAATATGCTTGCCGTTTTGGATGCTGTGTGGCACAATGAACGCGTGAAACAAGGCGGACATACTGTTTCTCACCAATTACCCCAGGCACAGGAAACCCCTGAGGAGAGCTAACCTCCTCAGGGGTTTCCCTTGCCCATCAGGGTCTCACAGCGCGTCGGCCGGCCCGCGCCGCCGCAGTTCCTTACCGGTCTGATCTCTTGCATATGCAGCAGGATACAACATTCGCAAGGATTGACATAAGGAAATTCCATATGGCGGACTGGCCGTCTATTATGACAATATATCGCGTTTACTGGCTGACGATGGGAATATGATTTATATATTTGTATTGTCTGACAGAAATGAAACCATAAAGTATTGTAAGAATATTGTGGTATTCAGGGTTGAAGACAATATAGAGGATGCTGAGGCGGAGATTCCCGGCTCATATATGAGGAAACGCGGCAGAATAATGAATGACGAGCTGCGGCGG
>CAJOFW010000016.1:3186-16361 GCA_905234005.1 uncultured Oscillospiraceae bacterium | reverse complement strand
GAATGCGAGCGATCTACCGTATACTGGGCGCGGCGGTCTCCCCATTTGTCCGCATCCTCCGGAACGGCGATGATGGACGCCCACGCCCGGTTATCGCGGGAGAAGCGCTCGTCCCAGTCCTTCACCTGTACGGTCGCGGCCAGAACCCGCTTCATGCGCTCCGCTCCGAACCGCTGTGTAATACTTTTTCTTGAAAGAAAAAGTATCAAAAAGAACTTTATATTCGCTTTGAAAAGACAGCGTTTCCAAGGCTTTGCGCCCGGTAACAAAACGAAGCTTTTCATTGGAGATCAGTATGACTGTTACGTCCGGCCGTAGACGTGGCAGATGAGGTCTACGCAGGCGTCGAAGCCGAACAGGTCGGAGTTTAAGATCATCTCGTACAGGTCGGGGTTGTTCCACTCAAGGCCCGTGTAGTGCTTGTAGTACGCCTTGCGGGCGGCGTCGGTGCGCTTCAGGAGCCGGACGGCCTGCTTTTCGCCGAGGCTCAGGGACTCCATCGTGCGCTGTACGCGGGTGTCGCGGCTGGCGTGGACGAACACGTCGAGCACGTCCGGCCGTTCACGCAGAACGTAGTTTGCGCAGCGGCCCACGATGACGCACGGGCCCTTGTCGGCCAGCTCACGGATGAGCTTGAACTGCGCCTCGGCGACCTGCGCCCCGGTGGGCAGCGGCGTCTCCGCGCTCGTGTAGAAGAACGCGGCCTCGGCCTGGGAATAGGCGAAGCGGGATTCGAGCTTCTCGTCCAGCTCCGCCGCGCGTTTTTCGCTCACGCCCCGCTCCTCGGAGGCGGCGGTGATCAGGAACTTGTCGTAATACGGCAGGTCAAGCTTCGCCGCGACGGCCTGGGCGATCTCGGTGCCGGCGCTCTCAAATTCGCGGTTGATGGTGATGATGCTGTAGCTCATGCGGACGCCTCCCTGAAGGGTATTTTATGTTATAAATTTTACAGGAACCGCCGGGGGCTGTCAACACCGATTTTGCGTGACGTTACGCCGGCGCGGCACCGGCGCTAGATCAGCGCGAGGCTGCGCAGGAGCCAGAGCCAGAAGGTCAGCGTGAACCCGCTCAGCAGCGTCGTCAGCATGACCGTGCTCGCGGACAGTACGCCCTCGTGCCCCATGCTGCGGGCCATGACGTAGCTTGTGACGGTCGTGGCGGAGCCGAGCATGACGAGGATGGCGACGAGCTTCTCCTCCCGGAAGCCGAGCAGCACCGCCAGCGGCAGAAACAGCGCGCAGAAGCCGACGAGCTTCACGACCGCCGCCGTCACGGACGGGCCGAGGCGGCCCGCGGCCTTTTTGAAGTCGAACGTCGCGCCCATCGCCATCAGCCCGAGCGGGCTTGCGACGCCGCCGAGGCTCGATACGGTCTTGCGCAGGAAGCCCCGCCCACAAAAGCCCCGCCGCGATGCCGAGGATGATCGGGTTCGTGACGACGCCGCGAACGGCGCGGCGCATACGCCCGTGGTCAAGGCCCTCGCTCTCCGGGCGGAAAAACGACAGCACGGCGACGGCCATGATGTTGTACAGCGGCACGCTGCCGATGATCATGAGCGGGGCCATGGCGACGCCGCCGTAGATGTTCGTGATCAGCGCCGTGCCCAGAATCGCGGCGCTGGAGCGGTAGGCGGCCTGGATGAACTCGCCCCGGAGGGATTTGTCGCGAAGCAGGCGGCTCAGTCCCGCCGCCGCCGCGATCGACACGAGCGTCACGCAGAAGCAGAACAGCACGAACCGGGTGTCCCACGCCGCCCGCAGGTCAAGCTCCGCCAGATCGGCGAACATCAGCGCCGGCATCGCGGCGCGGAATACGAACGCGTTCATCCCCTCGGCGAACCGCTCGTCCACAAGACCGGCGCGGCGGAAGAAAAAGCCCAGCGCCATCATGAGAAAGACCGGCACCGTGGCGTTCAGGCTGAAGGCAAGATTTTCCATGCGTCAATTCCTTATCGTGTTCTTTGGTCAAAAGCTTCTTTTCGTTACCGGGCGCAAAGCCTGGGTAACGCTGCCGTTTTGAAGCGAATACAAAGCTCTTTTTGATACTTTTTCTTTCAAGAAAAAGTATCCTCCGTTCCGGCGGCGTGGCCCGGGAGGGATTCCGTGCGCGCCCGGCGCAGAAACGAACCCGGCGGGGCGGCGACGGGCAGCGTCGTATGCAGCGTCATTTTCGGGTGACGGGCGCTCTCGACCGGCGCGCCGTCCGCGTCGGTCATCGGCCCGGCGGTGAACGTGAGCGGCCTGCCCCCGGGCGTCAGAAGCTCCAGCGTCTCGCCCGGAAAGAACCGGTTTCGCTGGCTCAGCACGGCCGCGCCGTCGTCGCCGCACGCTTCGACGACCGCGACCACGTCCGCGTCGGAGAAATAGCACGCGTCGGCGGTGTACTGCCCCGGCTCGCCGAAGTAGAAGCCCGTGGAATACGGCCTGTGGCTGATTTTGTACACCTCCGCCGCCCACACGGGGTCAAGGGGCGTACCGGCGCGGGCGGCGTCGATCGCGTGGCGATAGGCGTTCGTGACGGCGGCGGCGTAGTAGGCCGACTTCGTCCGGCCCTCGAGCTTCAGGCTCGTGACCCCGGCGGAGAGCAGCGCCGGGATGTGCCCGATCATGCACATATCGCGGGCGTTTAAGATGTACGTCCCGCCGTCCTCGCCGATCTCAAAGTATTCGCCGGGGCGTTTTTCCTCGACGAGATGATACCTCCAGCGGCACGGCTGGGCGCACCGGCCCCGGTTGGCGTCCCGGCCGGTCAGGTACGCCGAGAGCGTGCACCGGCCCGAGAACGACACGCACATGGCCCCGTGGCAGAACGCCTCCAGCTCCAGCCCCGGCGGCGTGTTGGCCCGGATGGCGGCGATTTCATCCAGAGACAGCTCCCGGGCGAGTACGACGCGGGACGCCCCGAGATCGTGGAACGCCCCGGCGGCGGCGCTGCTCATGACGCCGGCCTGTGTGCTGACGTGCAGGGCGCAGCGCGGCGCGTATTTCTGTACGGCCCGGATGACGCCGAGGTCGGCGGCGATCACCGCGTCCGCGCCGGCGTCGGCGACCAGCTCGAGAAACGCCGGCAGGGCGGCGTATTCCGCGTCGGTCGGGATGGTGTTGCACGTCACGTACACGCGCACGCCGCGACCGTGACAGTACGCGACGGCGCGGCGCAGCGACGGCTCGTCGAACGTCCCCGCCGCCGCCCGCATCCCGAACGCCGGCCCGGCGAGATACACCGCGTCCGCGCCGTACAGCACGGCCATCGTCAGCTTTTCGTAGTCCCCCGCGGGGGAGAGCAGTTCAGCAGTCTTTTCCATGCCGCCATTATAGCACACGCGGCCGCGTAATTGAAGAAAAACCGTAACCGTCCGGCGGGAAGCCGGGAAACGCAAAACACCGGCGCATGGCATCCCATGCGCCGGCTGTGCTTTCTATTTAATCGGGGCTTGCGCCCGGTAACGAAACGGAGCTTTTAATTTGAGAACAGTATCAGTATCCGAAGAACTGGCGGAAGAAGTCCTCGATGTCGCCGTTGTAGTAGCCGTACTGGCCGCCGCCGCTCCGGCCGCCGTAGGTCTGCGGCTCGTCGGAGGCGGAGGGGGCCGCCGCCTCGGGCGTCTCCTCGGGCTTCTGGTCGAATACGATCGTGAGCGTCACGGTCTCGCCGTCCCGCCAGACGGTCAGCTCGGCCTCGTCGCCCGCGTGGTATTGGAGCAGCATGCTCGTCAGCTCGCTGGAGCCGGCGACCGCCTCGCCGTCCAGCGCGGTGATGATGTCGCCGACCTCGAGGCCGGCCTTCTCGGCGGCGCTGTCCTCGGTGACCGTGTTCACGTACGCGCCCTCGACCATGTTGTACGACGACGCGGCGGCCGACGTGACGGTGGCGCAGGTGATGCCCATGTAGGCGCGGTCGGCGACGTAGCCGTACTCGAGGATCTGGTTCACGATGTGGGCCGCGTCGGAGATGGGGATCGCGAAGCCGATGCCCTCCACGCCGGTGGAGCTGTATTTCGCGGTCACGATGCCGACGACCTGCCCGGCGGCGTTGTACACCGGCCCGCCGGAGTTGCCGCTGTTGACGGCGGCGTCGATCTGGAACATCGTGACGGCGACGTTCGACTCGGTCGTGATCGACCGGTTCGTCGCGGAGACGATGCCGCTCGTCATCGTATAGCTCAGCTCGCCGAGGGGGTTTCCGACCGCGTATACGCGTTCGCCGACGACAAGCTCGTCGCTGTCGCCGAGCTGGGCGGCGCTCAGGCCGGCCGCGTCGATCTTGAGCAGGGCGATGTCGTTGTCCGCGTCGAAGCCGACGATCTCGGCGTCGTACTCGGTCTCGTCGTAGAGCATGACCTCGACCTGATAGCCGCCCTCGTAGGCGTCCTCGATGACGTGGTAGTTCGTGATGATGTAGCCGTCCTCGGAGATGATGACGCCCGAGCCGGTCACGCTGGCGGCGGACACCTGGCCGAAGATGTTGCGGTAGCTGATCTCGGTCGACACGCCGACGACCTGCTTCGTCGCGAGGTCGTAGAGGTCGGCGGCGGTGAGGCCGGACTCGTCGGCCTCGTACGAAAGCGAGGACACGAGCGGGGCCGTCGCGACGGACGTGGTGACCGGGTACGCCGGGATGCTGTCCTTCACGATTTTCGACGTGACGCCGGCGCTGACGGCGGCGGCGAGGATCGAACAGCTCAGGCAGAGCGCCGCGACCCCGACGGCCCGTTTGCCGCCGGATTTCTTCTCACGCCTCGGCGTCTCGGTGACGGGCGGCGTGTACGGCCTCTCGGCGTAGGTGCGGCGAGCGGCGTAATCCGGCGCGGACGGCTCCGGCGTCGGCGTGTACGGGGCGCTGTACGCGGGCGGCGTCGTCCCGGCGGGGGCGGCGGCGTTGTCGGAGCCGGCGGCGGGGCGGGAGTAGTGCGAGTATATATTCGAGTAGAGGTCGTTGTTGTCTTCGTTCATGGTATTTTCCTCCTGATTCGATATCGCGGTTGTCTGTACTTCATGTACGTTTATTAATATACCCCCGCCGCGCCGGTTTTTCTGTCCGATAATGTTAAAAGAATATGGATAATTTGTTAAAGCCGACGCGGACATGGCGGCGCTGTACGCGGACGCCGGACGGGTGTTGACGCGCCGAAAAGGCCGGCCCGCCTCTTCCGACGGAAAAGGCGGGCACAGCGCGTTTTTTTGGATGGGATTATTTCTTTCTCTTTTTCCCGAACGGCCTGTCGGCCTTTTCCTTCACCTTGTCGCCGAGGGAGTCGGCGAGCTTTCGCATCAGCTCCTTCTGCTCGGCGTTGAGGTTTTTCGGCGTGACAAGCTCGACGGTCACGAACTGGTCGCCCCGTCCGCCGCCGCGGACGCTCGGGATGCCCTTGCCCCGCAGCCGGAACACGGAGCCGGTCTGCGTGCCCTCGGGGATGTTCAGCGACACATTGCCGTCAAGCGTGGGCACCTCGATCTCCGTGCCCAGCGCCGCCTGTACGAAGCTGAGCTGCACGCTGTTATAAAGGCTCGTGCCCTCGCGCTCGAAGATCGGCGACGGCCGCACCTGCACCGTGATGAGAAGATCGCCCGCCGGGCCGCCGTTTTTGCCGGCGTTGCCCTGGCCGCGCAGCGATACGGACTCGCCGTTGTCGATGCCGGCGGGGATGCTGACGCTGAGCTTCTTCTGGACGCGGACGCTGCCGTTGCCGCGGCATTTCGGGCACGGGGTGTGGATGACCTTGCCGCTGCCGCCGCACCGGGGGCACGCCGACGTCGTCTGGAACACGCCGAACGCCGTCCGCTGCTGGGAGCGCACGGAGCCTGTGCCCTTGCAGTCCGGGCACACCTCCGCCGTCGTGCCGGGGGCGCAGCCGGTGCCCTTGCAGTCGTCGCACTGCTCCACGCGGGTGATGTTCAGCTCCTTCTTGCAGCCGAACGCGGCCTCCTCGAACGAGATCGCGAGCCGTGTGCGCAGGCTCTCGCCGCGCTGCGGGCCGTTTCGCTGCGTCCGGGTCGAGCCGCCGAAGCCGCCGAAGCCGCCGCCGAACGCGCCGCCGAAGATATCGCCGAATATGTCGCCGAGGTCGCCGAAATCGCCCGTGAACCCGCCGCCGCCCGCGCCGTAATTGGGATCGACGCCGGCGAAGCCGAACTGGTCGTATTTCGCCTTCTTGTCCGGGTCGGACAGGATCGCGTACGCCTCGTTCGCCTCCTTGAACCGGGCCTCGGCCTCCTTGTCGTCCGGGTGGAGATCGGGGTGGCACTCCTTCGCGATGCGGCGGTACGCCTTCTTGATTTCGTCGTCCGACGCGCCCTTCCCAAGGCCGAGCACCTCGTAGTAATCCCGTTTATCTGCCATAGAACTCACCAACTTTATGTGTCATTCTTTTTCTTGAAAGAAAAAGAATCAAAAAGAACTTATATTCGCTTCAAACGACAGCGTTTCCAAGGCTTTGCGCCCGGTAACGGAGAGAAGCTTTTCATCGAAGAACAGTATCAAACAGATCGCAGCCATCGCGACGATTATACACAGCGCGGCGGGACGAATGTCCCGCCTTGCCGCTATGCTGTACGTTGGTAATCATACCATACGTTTGCTGTTTTCGGATTCGCCGGCGCGATTACTGCGGGTCGACCTCGGTGTAGTCCGCGTCGTAGTAGGTCTGGCCGCCGTCGGACTGCCCGGCGTCCGCGCCGGGGTTGAAGCCGCCGGGGTTGAAGCCCGCGCCGTTCGGGTCGGCGCCGGGCGCGGCCTGCTGCTGATAGAGCTTCTCGGAGACCTTGTAGAACGCCTGCGTGAGGTTGTCCGTCGCGGTCTTGATGAGGGCGGTGTCGGAGCCGGACAGGGCGGTTTTAAGCTCGGCGAGCTTCGCCTCGACCTCGGCCTTGTCGGCGGCGTCGAACTTGTCGCCCATCTCCTCGAGCGTCTTCTCGGTCTGGTAGACCATCTGGTCGCCGGCGTTGCGGGTGTCGATCTCCTCCTTGCGCTTCGCGTCCTCGGCGGCGTACTGCTCCGCCTCGCGGACGGCCTTGTCGATCTCATCCTTCGAGAGATTCGTCGAGGCGGTGATCGTGATGTGCTGCTCCTTGCCGGTGCCGAGGTCCTTCGCGGAGACGTTCACGATGCCGTTGGCGTCGATGTCGAACGTGACCTCGATCTGGGGCACGCCGCGGCGGGCCGGGGCGATGCCGTCAAGGTGGAAGCGGCCGAGGCTCTTGTTGTAGGCGGCCATCTCACGCTCGCCCTGCAGGACGTTGACCTCCACGCTCGTCTGGTTGTCGGAGGCGGTGGAGAAGATCTGGCTCTTGCGGGTGGGGATGGTCGTGTTGCGCTCGATGAGACGCGTGCACACGCCGCCCAGCGTCTCGATGCCGAGGGACAGCGGGGTCACGTCGAGCAGCAGGATGCCCTCCACGTCGCCGCCGAGAACGCCGCCCTGGATCGCCGCGCCGACGGCCACGCACTCGTCGGGGTTGATGCCCTTGAAAGGCTCCTTGCCGGTCAGGGCCTTGACCTTGTCCTGCACGGCGGGGATACGGGTCGAGCCGCCGACGAGCAGCACCTTCGAGAGCTGACCGGCGGACAGGCCCGCGTCGGACAGCGCCTGCTGCACGGGGCCGACCGTCGCGTCGACGAGGTGCGCCGTCAGCTCGTTGAACTTCGCCCGGGAGAGCGTGAGATCGAGGTGCTTCGGGCCGGTCGCGTCCGCCGTGATGTACGGCAGGTTGATCTGCGTCGTGGTCATGCCGGAGAGGTCGCACTTGGCCTTCTCGGCGGCCTCACGCAGGCGCTGCATCGCGACCTTGTCGGTGGAGAGGTCGACGCCGGTGTCCTTCTTGAACTCGTCCACGAGCCACTTCGTGACGCACGCGTCGAAGTCGTCGCCGCCGAGGCGGTTGTTGCCGGCGGTGGCCAGCACCTCGATGACGCCGTCGCCGATCTCGAGCACGGACACGTCGAACGTGCCGCCGCCGAGGTCGTAGACCATGATCTTCTGGTCGGTCTCCTTGTCGAGGCCGTAGGCCAGCGCCGCGGCCGTCGGCTCGTTGATGATGCGCTTGACGTCGAGACCGGCGATCTTGCCGGCGTCCTTCGTCGCCTGGCGCTGGGAGTCGGTGAAGTAGGCGGGCACGGTGATGACGGCCTCGGTCACGGTCGTGCCGAGGTACGCCTCCGCGTCCTTCTTGAGCTTTGAAAGCACCATGGCGGAGATCTCCTGCGGGGAGTAGCTCTTGCCGTCCACGGTGACGCGGTAGCTCGAGCCCATCTCACGCTTGATGGAAGCGATGGTGCGGTCGGGGTTCGTGACGGCCTGACGCTTCGCGACCTGACCGACCATGCGCTCGCCGTCCTTCGAGAAGGCGACGACGGACGGGGTGGTGCGGGCGCCCTCGGCGTTCGCGATGACGGCGGCCTCGCCGCCCTCCATGACGGCCACGCAGCTGTTGGTGGTTCCGAGATCTATACCGATGATTTTACCCATGATCATGTTCCTCCTGTATATGAAAGATGAATGTTATACAAAGTTATGGGGTGTATATTATATGGTGTATATGATAAGCGGCGAATATACCCGCCGTCAGTTGGCTACCTGTACCTTGGAGAAGCGGATGACCTTGTCGCCGAGCGTGAAGCCCTTCTCCAGCTCGAGGACGATCTCGCCCTCGCCGTATTTTTCGTCCTCGATGTGCAGAAGCGCCTCGTGGAGCGTGGGATCGAACCTCTTGCCGACCGCCGCGATCTCCTTCACGCCGATGCCCTCGAGGATCGTGCGGAACTGGGTCAGTATCGCCTCCATGCCCCTGCGGGCGTCCTCGTTCGTCTCCTGCGAGACGGCGCGGAGGAGGTTGTCGTAGACGGGCAGGAGCTTCTTCACCGTGTCGGCGCGGACGTCGGCGTAGATGGCCTCCCGTTCCTTCTGGCTGCGGCGGCGGTAGTTGTCGTACTCCGCCAGCATCCGGAGATACTTGTCGTTCGCCTCGGAGAGCTGCTCTCTGAGCTGCTCGGCCTCGGATTTTCTGGCCTTCTTCTCGGCCCGTCTCTCCGCCCGGGTGGGCTTCGCGTCGGTCTGCTCCGCCGCTTCCTCTGTCTCCGGGGCTTCGGCGGCTTCCGGCGTTTCCGGGGCTTCGGCCGCGTCCGGGGCGGGGGTTGTGTCCGGCTCCGTCCCGGCCGGGACGGACTCGTCCGGCGCCGTGTCCGGCGTCCTCATCTCTTCGTCTTTGTCATTCATGGTCGTTATTGTCCTTTAGCTCTTTTAATACCAGCTTGTTGTTCAGCCCCTCCGGGGCGTCGGAGCCGGCCAGCATCCGGCTCAGACCGGCCGCGATGCCGCTCAGCTTCGCGGCGACGGCGGCGTAATCCATCCGTGTCGGGCCGACGACGCCGATGTAGCCGCGCATCCCGCCGCCGGCGTCGTAGGACGCCATGACGACGCTCGAATCCTTCAGCTCCTCGGCGAGGTTTTCCGGGCCGATCGTGACGCGCAGGCCGTCGGCGTCCCCGCCGGGCGGCAGGCCGTTTATCAGCCCCTCGCCGCTGGCGAAGAAGTTCATCAGCGCGTGGGCCTTGTCCGGGTCGCGGTACTCGGGCAGATTGAGGAGCTTCGACGCGCCCTCGAACCGCACCGGGGCGGCCCTCGCCGCCGAGAGCGATTCCATCACGAACGCCGCCACGACGGCCACGAGGCCGTAGGTGTCGCCGGCGGCGCGCTCGGTGGAGCGGATCAGCACGTCGGTGATCTCATCGTCCGCAAGCCCGGTGAAGTGGGCGTTGAACAGGCTGGACAGGGTCTGGATCTGCTCCTGACTCACCGTGAAGGGGAGATGCACCAGCTTGTTCTTGACGGTGTTGTCGGTCAGCAGCGCCACCACGATGAAGGTGTTCGCGTCCACGTAGATGAAATCGAACCGCTTCACGGCGGCGGGGGGCCGCACGGCGAGGGCGTAGGCGGGGTAGCTCGTCATCGAGCTTGTGAGCCGGCCGACCTCGCCCATGAGGTCGTCGAGCTGCTTCTGCTTCTGGCGGAGCTGCTCGCTGATGATGGCCGTCTCCTCCTCGGAGAGCTTCTGCCGCTCCATCAGCTCGTTCACATACAGCCGGTAGCCCGCCGGGGACGGTACGCGTCCCGCGCTCGTGTGCGGCTGCTCGAGATAGCCCATGGAGGTCAGCTCCGACATCTCGTTGCGGATCGTCGCCGAGGAGCAGCCGATCACCTCGGCCAGCGCCTTGGAGCCGACCGGCTCCGCCGTGGAGATGTAGCTCTCCACGATCGCGGTGAGTATCCTCTTCTTCCTCTCGCTGATGTCCATTGGCAATTTCCCGGCCTTACTGCTAGCACTCTGTTTCCTCGAGTGCTAATTTACCACACCTCATATTATATGTCAAGGGCTGCGGGAACAGAAGTTACAAATAATTCAAATTTACGAAACGCCGGGGCAATCCCGGCGCAACCGTCTTGCGCCGGGGCGCTGTTTGTGATATGATAATCCATACAGACAGTCAAAATTCAATCAAACGCGCGCAAACGCGTTCGGACACGGGCAACCGCGGAGGACAGGCGGACACGGATGGAGAGCTTCACCCTGACGGTGCGCGGCATCGAGCGAAACGAATACTATCAGGCCTGCCGTGAGATGAACCGGCGGACATACGCGATTCTGGCCGCGGCGATGGTCGTCATATGCGGGGCGATCGTCCTCGCGACCGGCAACGTCCGGCCGGCGGCGTTTTTCGGCCCGGCGGTCGTCTACGTCATCGCGATGGCGGCGGCGGAGCTTATGCCCCGGCTCGGGTATAAGGATCAGCTCGCGAGCCTCGATCAGCCCGTGACGTACGAATTCACCGCCGACGGCTGGAGCGTGACGGCGGGCGACACGGCAAGGTCGTTCCGGTGGTGCGAGACGCCGCGTCTTCACGAGACGCGGGACTGCGTATTCATATATAATGACGGCGCGTCCGGCAACCTCCTGCCCCGGCGGCTTCTGACCGACGGACAGATCAAAGCGATCCGGGAGCGGTTCGACGCCTCCCGGACGGAGGCGAAGGCGTTCAGGAGGGAAAAGGAGCGCCGGGAGCGAGAGGAATTCCGCAATTCACACCCCGGGCTTCGGCTCGGCCGCACCGGCCCGCTGTGGGGGCCGTGGAAGCGGCGCTGATACGACAGGAAAGGCGGTAGAGCATGGTCAAGACGGCGGTTCTCGTCTCCGGCGGCGGGACGAATCTGCAGGCGGTGATGGACGCGCACCTGTTCGGCGAGATACCGAACTGCGAGCTTACGGCGGTCATATCCTCCGACCCGGAGGCGTATGCCCTCGTCCGTGCCAAGAGCGCCAACATCCCCGCGTATGTGGTGGACAGGGCGCTGTTTCCGAACAGCGCGACATACGGCACGGCGCTTTTGCAGAAGCTCGAGGATCTCGACATCGAGCTTGTCGTGCTCGCGGGGTATATCCTGCCTCTCGGCAACACGCTGATCCGCGCCTACGAGCACCGGATCATCAACACGTTCCCGGCTCTTCTGCCCGCGTTCGCGGACTGCGACAGCGCGACGCTCGACCCATACGAGCAGGCGCTGCGGGCCGGCGTGAAGCTTTCCGGGGCGACGGCGTACTTCGTGACGACCGAGCCGTCCGGGCCGATCATCCTCCAGCAGGCCGTGGAGGTATGGGAGGGCGACACCGCGAAGACCCTCCAGCGCCGCATCACCGAGGAGGCCGAGTGGAAGCTCCTGCCCCGCGCCATAGCCCTGTTCTGCCAGGGCAGCCTCCACATAGACGGCGGCGTCGTCCACATAGCCGGCGGGGATAAGTGAGCCGCGCCGCCTGCAATCGAAAGACGGCCGGGAGGCCCTTCCAGGCGTACCGTTCCGCACAGCGCGGCGGAGCACGCGGAAGGGCCTCCCGGCCGCTGTCTAACATTTTGTTTATGAAAACGCGTCTTTTTCCGTCTCCCGCGATTGACGCGGCGCGGAAAACATGGTATACCTTATATTAGCGGATTAAACCGCCAAACAATTTGTAAGCAACGAAAGGATGGTTCCAACACATGAAACGCGTTTCCAGACTCCTCTCCGTCGTTCTGGCGCTCGCGCTGCTGCTCTCTGTCGGCGCGTTTGCGTCCGGCGAGTCGTCCGGCTCCGCCGGCGGCGGGCTTGAGGGTGTCCTGGCCCTGAGCCAGTACGTTTTCGTCGCCTCGCAGGGCGAGGTCAATGACGGCGCCGTCTCCGCCGCCTGCTACGGCGTCTACACCGCCGGCGGCGAGGGCGAGCCGGCCTTCGTGCCCGCCGACTTCGACGGCGACGTCGCGGTCTACGCCGATTCCGCCCTGACCGCCGAGGCCGAGGGCGTGACCGCCGCCGTCGCCGACGGCGCGCTCACCGTCACCGGCGTCGACGAGGCCGCGAACACCGCCTACTACCTCTCCGCCGCCGACGGCGTGACCGCGATCTACGTCGTCTGCGACGAGTACGCCGACAACGCCACCCTCACCCTCGCCGACGGCACGACGATGGCTCTGACGACCTACGCGCCGAACATGGCCTTCGGCGACTACGCCGCCATCACCGACGCAAACCCGATCGAGGGCGACACCGCCGTCTACATCGGCGGCAACCGCACCGCCCGCACCGTCGCCGACCTCACCGACACCGAGAACTTCGAGGGCTATGAGGACGCCGTCGCCTGGTATCTGCGCTCCGGCATCACGAACGCCGGCGACAGCCTGACCACCTTCGGCCCGGTCATGTACGGCTACCAGTACGCCGTCGCGATGTACCGCCTGTTCCAGATCGTCGTCGATCAGATCACGTCCGTCGCGGGCTATGTCGATCCCGACGACTTCGTGGGCGCGATGTTCTCGAACGACCCGTACTCCGACGCCGTGTCCGCCACCCTGCAGGCCGGCATCTGGAACGGCGTCTACACGCAGTACGCCGACGTCAAGGATCTCGGCGAGGGCTTCTACCTGACCGAGAACATCCCCGGCGTGACGAGCCTCGGCACCGGCGCGGTCGTCGACGTGGAGTTCGCCTATGTCGGCATGTTCAACGCCTTCACCTCCGTCTGGACGATGCTGAACGAGGACGGCGAGGCCCTCGCCGAGGCGCTGGTCTCCGCCGCCGCCGACTATGACGGCCACCCCGCCGAGGCTCCCGACGACTACACGAACGAGGCCAAGATCGCGGCCGTCTCCGCGGT
>CAJOFW010000016.1:0-3121 GCA_905234005.1 uncultured Oscillospiraceae bacterium | reverse complement strand
GGCCAAGGTCGCGCCCGACGCCTCCCGGGAGGAGGCCACCGGCTCCGCCTACGCCGACATGAGCCAGTACTTCGGGCCGGAGTACGGCGACACGGTCATCGTGACCGCCGACAACCTCGACGAGATTCAGGCCGGGGTCGACGAGATGGATCTCATCTCCGAGAACAACGCCGCCCTGCTCGTCAACAACGCCGGCGAGCTTACGATCACGAACAACACCGTCTCCCTGACCGGCAACGCCAACGACGTGACCGACGTCCTGCTCTCCCTGTCCGATCCCCGCTACGCGCTCGACGGCCAGGAGGCCGCGACCGATCCGACGCACGACGGCTTTGTCTACAACGCCACCACCCGCAACGCGTTCTACCGCTTCGCGGTCGGCACCGCCCTCGGCGTCTGGGGCAAGGACACGGTCGTGTACCTGCGCTCCGATGACGGCACCCTCGTCCTCGACGGCGAGGCCACCGGCGCGACCACGATGGCCGGCACGATGGCCGGTACGTCCTTCGTCGGCTTCGGCGGCTCCCTCAACATCGCGAACGCCGTCGCCTACTCCGCGAGCCAGCACCTGACGAACAACCTCTACAACGGCACCATCCACTACGTCGACTCCTACGCGTACGGCTCCGGCCGCGTGTACTCGTCCGACTTCTGGGGCGGCTATCAGGTCTATGAGGACACCGTCGCCGCCGGCGGCAACGTCACCGACGAGCCGACCACGCTGATCCTCAAGAACACCGTGTTCGGCAACTCCCTCGGCGGCAACGGCTTCGCCTCCCAGTACGCCGAGAACTGCATCCTGAACGCCGGCACCGCCAAGTTCCAGAACACGACGTCCCTGATCACCGATACCGGCGCTCTGACGCTCGTGAACTCCGTCCTGAACAACACCTCCGGCACCTTCGCCGCCGCCACCGGCTGCGAGCGCGCCATCATCACGGTCGTCGACTCCACGATCAACCTCGCCGGCAACGTCCTTGCCAGCGTCGGCAACCGCTCCGGCGTCAACGCGATCACCGACGTGACCGTCGACCCCGCGAACCTCGAGGCGTATCAGGATCTCTATGACGGCGAGATGGCCGTGTACTTCTACGGCGACAACGTCATCGACTCCGCCGACGGCATCCTGACCGTCAACGTCGCCGAGGGCGGCCTGCTCACGGTCTACTCCGCGAACCTCACCGGGGACGACATCGAAAACCTCGGCGCGGGCGAGCTGGTCGTCGTCACCGACGCCGCCTACGGCACCGTGACCGTAGCCTGATCGGCGTCTGACCGATTCGCAAACCCGATACCCATGCCCGCGCCGCCGCCCGGCGGCGCGGCAAAGGGCCGGACACGCCAAGCGTGCCCGGCCCTTTTCACGTTCGGGAAAGCCCGAAAACTATGAATCCGTTTCTTATAAACGGTATACATACCGATTCGCCCCCCCGCTGCCTCGCGTAAGCCTGCGCCCGCAGGCGCAAAAAAGCCTCGCTTAAGTTCGCGCCGAAAAAACCGCGCTTTTCGGCAAAAATACCTTTGGGCGAGCCTGGGCGAGCCCCTCGCGCCGACCAAACCCGGCAAAGCCGGGTGCGATAAGCGCGAGTAACCGCTTGCGAAACGCAGGTTTCGCAAGCGATTGATTACCATACCTGCCACCGCATGACGAGGACGTACATATACAGCACGTAGAGCACCGTGAACGCGATTGTCACGGCGTTGTCGGCGCGGCGGCTTTCGGTGTATCCGGCGACGGCGAAGCTCAGCGGGAACATCACGGAGAGATAGCGCGGGCCGGAGAGCAGCCATGTCGTGCCGATCGCGACGACGAAATAGCCGATGAAATACGCCGTGTACGACGGCCGCAGCCGCCTTGCCGCCGCCGTCATGAGCGCGAGCGAGCCGAAGATGCACAGAAGATTCGGCAGCCGCAGCCCGAAAAGGCGCTCCATATCGCCGTCCTGCCACGCGATGGCCGCGTAGTTCATCTGATACGCCGCCGTGTTGAAGAAGTACCCGAGCGACTGGTTCCAGTGCTCGCGCTGGTAGACGAGAAACCGGAACGGGTCGCCGGACACGGCCCTGCACACGAGGCAGTACGCCCCGAACCCGGCCGGGACGAGCAGCACCGCCGCGGCCGACAGCGCCAATCGTCCCCTCTCGCGTCCGCTCATCCCGGACGGGCGGCGTTCGAGCGCGTCCGCGATCAGCTCATAGCAAAGCGGCGCGAGGAGCACCAGCCCGACCGACCGCGTGAACGCCGCAAGCCCGCCCATAAGCCCCGCCGCGGCAAACCGCCGCCGCCGGGCGAAATACACGCACGAGACGGACAGCAGCAGAAACAGGCTCTCCGTCATCGGCGCGGCGTAGAAGACCGCGCCGGGCAGGATGATCGTGTACTTGAGCGCCCGCAGGGCGTAATCGTGATCGCCGTCCTCCCGTGCCAGCAGGTAGACGACGACGCCCGCCCCCGCGAACGACAGCGCCGACACGAGCAGCGCCGATGCGAACCAGTCCCGCGTCAGCGCCGCGAACAGCCGGATGAGCAGCGGATACCCCGGCAGGAACACGAGCAGCACGACGCGGCTCTCGTCGCCGTCGGACGCGTACCAGTCGCGGGCGATGGAGATGTAGTGCTGGCTGTCGAGCCGCGTCCAGAGCTGCAGCGCCTCGGGTATCGTCATACGGCCGACCGTCATGAGCTGCCACAGGTACAGCAGCGCGTGCGCCGCCAGAATCGCCCCGAGGCAGGTGAAAAACACCTTCGCGACCGTCCCGCCGCCGGGTCGGGCGCGGTCGGGCAGGGCCGCGTGCGTCCGGCCGGCGCGGTCGTACCAGTCGCCGAACCACACCGGCAGAAACCGCAGCCCGAGCACCCCGAACAGCGCCGCGCACAGCAGCGCCGACAGCATGGGCAGCGCACCGCCCGCGTTCGTCCGCGCCCCCCACGCGATGAACATCGCCCCGAGGATGAGCACGCACACGAGAGATACCACCCGCGTAAAGGCGTCGATCGGGCTGATTTTCGCCCCTGTCTTCGCCCCTGTCTCCGGCTCTGTCTCCGGCCCCGTCTCCGATGGAGCAGACGGTTCCGGCTCTTTTTTCTTTCTCGGCTTCTGATTTTCCATGGTCAAAGCAG
>CAJOFW010000015.1 GCA_905234005.1 uncultured Oscillospiraceae bacterium | reverse complement strand
ATCCTCCTTTTCCCCGCACACGCGGGGGTGATCCCAGAGACAAATGGACGAAATGCAGAGGCAAATGCTTTTCCCCGCACACGCGGGGGTGATCCCACGCGAAAAACTGAAAAAATTACGCGAATTTACTTTTCCCCGCACACGCGGGGGTGATCCCGCGCCGAACCGTGTAGTCAAAAACCGGGTTTCCTTTTCCCCGCACACGCGGGGGTGATCCCAAAATGGGCGCGAGGAATATGCTTCAAACGGACTTTTCCCCGCACACGCGGGGGTGATCCCAAAACCGTGCAGGACAAGGCGATACATGACAACTTTTCCCCGCACACGCGGGGGTGATCCCAAAATGCAGCGAACTGTCAGCACAATTATTATCTTTTCCCCGCACACGCGGGGGTGATCCCTATCAGGAGCAGTTCGGCGTGACAGCGAAAATCTTTTCCCCGCACACGCGGGGGTGATCCCTCCGAAACCGTTATGTTTCGCTCTTCGCACTTCTTTTCCCCGCACACGCGGGGGTGATCCCTTGAGCAGATGCGACGTGCTGATGCAGAGATCCTTTTCCCCGCACACGCGGGGGTGATCCCAATACAGAACAATACAGGAGGTAAAACAATGACTTTTCCCCGCACACGCGGGGGTGATCCCCTTGCTCCACTTGCGTTGCGGCTTTTGGTTGTCTTTTCCCCGCACACGCGGGGGTGATCCCAAGCGCCGCTATATATCGCAAATCCTCGACCGCTTTTCCCCGCACACGCGGGGGTGATCCCTATTCACAACTGTCTGACATGTGGTGTAATTGCTTTTCCCCGCACACGCGGGGGTGATCCCACAATCCGCGCCAATTGTCAACAGCAAATTAACTTTTCCCCGCACACGCGGGGGTGATCCCTAGGCGGAACCGTGTATGAACTACCGATAGAACTTTTCCCCGCACACGCGGGGGTGATCCCTTCCAAGGGTCGTCCCTTGAAGATTGGGAATGCTTTTCCCCGCACACGCGGGGGTGATCCCTCGTTGATGGGCAGCGTGTCGGCCATCGTGTTCTTTTCCCCGCACACGCGGGGGTGATCCCGAATACACCGAATGGAAGGTCGGCGACAAGCGCTTTTCCCCGCACACGCGGGGGTGATCCCTGTTTGTATAGATCCTCTTGCGGCATCTTGAACTTTTCCCCGCACACGCGGGGGTGATCCCAGTTTCCAAACTTTTATGGAGTGGGCGCTATCCTTTTCCCCGCACACGCGGGGGTGATCCTACGTTCGCATGACGGCGCTGTGATCGCCGCAACTTTTCCCCGCACACGCGGGGGTGATCCCAAACCAATTCAGGTTCATACGGTGTTTCACAACTTTTCCCCGCACACGCGGGGGTGATCCCTTCCCGTCTATGAAAGCGCTGAACAGCATCAACTTTTCCCCGCACACGCGGGGGTGATCCCCACCGCGAGTTTCTGAGCGCTAAGCTGGAGCACTTTTCCCCGCACACGCGGGGGTGATCCCGTCGCCTCCGTGGTTCCTGATTTTTTGTTCTTCTTTTCCCCGCACACGCGGGGGTGATCCCGCTTGCTCTGTTCTTGATATAATATTCACTTACTTTTCCCCGCACACGCGGGGGTGATCCCAACTACCAAAAGCTGGCCGTGCGGCAGGGCGACTTTTCCCCGCACACGCGGGGGTGATCCCTGCCGTCGTGAATGCGTCTGTAAAGTCGATATCTTTTCCCCGCACGCGCGGGGGTGATCCCGCCCTGACCGGCGGCAAGCTTGACGGCGTGCTCTTTTCCCCGCACACGCGGGGGTGATCCCGGATGATATCACGATTGTCGGGATATCAATACAAAACATTGATGGGAACAGAAGCATGCAGAGCATTCTGGTGAACATAACAATGGGCTAGGATCACGCCTGAAAAAGATCGACGCGGCAACCCCACAAAACCAAGACGGAACGCGGCCACGTAACGCCGCGCCCCGTCTTTGCGCTGTCCTGCCTGTCCTACGCCGCCTTCTCCGCGAGCGCCGAATGCCGCTCGTACGGCGGATTGCTCAGCGCGAAGCTCACCGCGTTCCGTTCTCCGTACAGGAGGAGCCGTTGCTTTGCCCGCGAGATGCCCGCGTAAAACGAGTTCCGATGCAGCACGCTCCGGCAGCATCGCGGGACGTACAGCAGTACGGAATCGTACTCGCTCCCCTGCGCGCGGTGTACTGTGATGGCGTAGGCGGGTAGAATATGATCCGGAATGTCCAACTCTGACCATTCCGGACGGCGCCCGTCGTCGAGCTCCACGGAATATGCGCCGGTTTCGGAGATATGCAGGATGTCGGTCTCGCCGTTAAAGCAGCCGCGGCTGTTGTCGTTGGCGGTGAGGATTACGCGGTCGCTGTCCGCGAATACAAAGCCCCGGTATTCCAGCGTCATCTTGCCGGATACGGGCGGATTCAGATGAAGCTGGATGCGGCGGTTGATCTCCAGAACATCGTGACGGAGGAACGTGAGGACCTGCACCGACTCGCCCGCGCGATATCGCTTGACCGCTTCTGTTACAAGCTCGTTCAAAAGCGCGTCCGTATCATCGGAATATCGGCACAGAAAGCTCTCATCCTCATCCAGATTGGCAGTCCACCGGAGCGCGTCATAGGACAAAACGTTCTTTCGCAATGCACAATCATTTCCGCGCAGTCTGTGATTTTGAGCAAGCTTTGCGACGGGAAAACCGAGCGCCACGAGTTCGTTCACCACGTTGCCCGGCCCGACGGCGGGGAGCTGGTTTTGATCGCCGAGAAGCACGATGCGGCAATTCTCCGACGCGGCGCGGAGGAGACCCGCCAGCATATCGACGGTCATCATCGTCGCCTCGTCCACGAGGATCAAATCAATATCGTCCATCGGCTCCACGTCGAGAAAATCCTCGATCCGACGGATGCCGAGCGTACGATGAACCGTCGCGGCGGGCAGATTGGTGTGGTCGCTCAGATTCTTCGCGGCCTTGCCGGTGGGCGAGCACAATAGGAAGCGATCTGTCCCGGCGTATTGAATTATCGCTTGCGAAACAGTTGTTTTGCCGCACCCGGCTGGGGCGAGAAGCAGCGTCAGGCGATGATTAAGGCAAGTCCGCACCGCCTCCCGCTGCTCCGCTGTGAGCCGGATATCGCCGACGCGGATGTCATCGGGCAATTCGACCGGCTGAAGCGGCGGTTTGGCAAGCAGGAGGTTCAGCCGTTCGGCCGCGTATGCCTCCTGCTGCCATACCCGCGCGAGATAGATTCTGTCGTTCTCCGTCTTGATCGAGCCGGCGTTTTGCAGAATCCGAATCGCCTTCTGGTACTCCGCTTCGGTCATCCGGTTATCGGCCAGACACTTCTGCTTCAGCTCCTCCGTGGGGATATAGGAGCCGCGGTTGTTGCACTCTTTATTCAAAATATCGAGAAGCTTTTCCATGATCCCACCCCCTCACGCCGCCATGCCAAGCTGGACGCGCACCGCGTGATTCAAAAGCTCACGCTCGAAGACGTTTTGAACGAACCCGATGCAGCGATTGCAGCGGCTCTTGTCGATGGTCATGATCTGCTCGCAAAGCGCCGTGCTGGGATTGTTCAAACCATGGTCGCACAGATAAACGTGCGTCGAAAGCGGCTTCTTCGCCCGTGACGTGAGCGGCACCACCGTGATGACGGAGCTGTACCGGTTCGCGATGTCGTTCGAGACGATGAGCACCGGACGGTAGCCGTGCTGGACGTGACAGTTCTCAGAGGCCGGCAGATCGGTCAGCCAGATTTCGTTCTTTTTCATAATTGAATACTCCTTTATTCTATCTATTCTGTATTATCTTCCGAAGAGAATCATTGCTTCCGGGCGCGTCGCGCCACGGCTGTTACACGTTCCACATCACCTCGACATCCTCCCCCGCGATCTCGATGCGGCGGATGAACTGCGCGGCGACGGTTTTCTTGTCCTCGAGGCTGAGCTCGCCGAATTGCAGACGTCCCACCAGCACCGGACGGGTCTGTTCGCGCTTGCGCTCCTCCAGAATTCTGGCGCGCTCATCGTCAATGCGCGCGAGCGCACGCTGGAGGTAGGCGGGAGAGAGGTCGTCGTTCTGCGCGAAGGCGTCCATCAGCCTGTCCGCGCGGCGGTCGAGCTCGTCCAACTGCGCGGACCAGACGTCCTGCTCCGGCGCGGCGCATTCGTCCTCCGGGCACTCGTCCAGCAGTGCCTGGATTTGTTCCGCGATGGCCGCCTCGAGCTCGTCGAGCGCAATATCTACGCGCGCGTCGCAGATTTTGAGCTGGTAGCGTCCGGAGCAGACCAGATAGCGCCGGTCCTTCGCCTTCGTCACGGAGAGCGCATAGCCGCATTTGCCGCATTTGATGAGACCCGTGAGCCAGGAGTGCTTGCCCTTGCCGTCGGAATGGAGCTGTCGGTTTTGGGAGAGCTTGTACTGGCAGCGCAGAAACAGATCGGTGGGCACAAAGCCGGGGCTGTTCAGAACCGAGACGTTGTGATCGCGCACGTCGGTATACTTCCGCTTCGCGCGGTCGCGTCTGCCGACGAGCAGAAGTCCGTGCGCGCCGTCGAATGCCTCCGAGGGACTTGTAACGTTCGCGCCAAGCGCCTGATAATACAGACGCATCTGCTCATCCGCCATGACATACGCGGGATTGTGCAGCACGCGCGATACTGCGACGCTGTCCCAGGTTTCCCGTCTCGCGCCGTGCTCCGTCGTCCGCTCGGCGACACTGCGCAGCGACGCGCCGGGCTCCGCGTAGGCGCGGAACATTTCCAGCACCGCTTCCGCCTGCTCCGGAATGATTTCCAGCGTTGGCAGAACGCGCCCGTCCGACGCGGCGGCTCGCCCGGTCGTGAATCCGTACGGTGCCGGCCCGCCCGGCCACGCGCCAAGCTCCGCGCGGCGGTAGTAGTTATCCCGCACGCGCTCGGCGGTCGTCTCACGTTCGAGCTGGGCGAATACCATGATGATATTCAGCATCGCGACGCCGATCGGCGTGGAGGTGTCGAAGCTCTCGCTGACCGATACGAATTCCACGCCGTGCGCCTTCAGCGTCTCCCAGAGGCGCCCGAAATCCGCCACGGATCGGGAGAAGCGGTCGAGACGGTAGACATAGAGCTTTTCGATCCTGCCCGCCTCGATGTCCTTCATCAGCCGCCGGAAGTCCGGCCGCTGGGTATTCTTGCCGGAATACCCGCGGTCGGCGTAGACAAGAAGCTCCTGCCCGGCGTTTACCTCGCACAGCTGGATCTGCCCTTCGATGGAAAGGCTGTTTTTCTTTTCCACCGATTGACGGGCGTAAACGGCGGCGGCCATCAGCTCACCCGCTTTTCCCGCTGCCCGGGACGGGCGAGCGTAAGACAGAGCTTTTTCATCTCCCGCAGGCGCTCGAGCCGCTGTTCATGGTCGTCGTAGGTGGGATGCGTGTGTTTGATTTTCAACTCGCCACCTCCCAACGCCAGCTTATGCGGGAGGACGACCGGGATATCTGCCGAGGGCATGGGAAGCGTGACGTTCAAGGCCGCTGTTTTCCGTGCCGCGCGCGCAGACCGCGGCGGATTTGCCGGGGAGACAGGGCCCGCCGCTCCTATGGGCGTGATACATGAGGATGTCATGAGACTTTCGATCCTTTCTGTTGGGATTTAAAACAGAAACACCGTGCAGGGTGTGAGTCCTACACGGTGCGGATCGAATATGAGCCAGGGAAAACTGCCACATCCGCCTGTCGGGGACAAAAACCTCTTGCCAGCCACGGTCAAAGAGATTATAATGAGCCCATACAGTGGATGCGGAGATATCTCCGTTGTGTAGGGTGGTAAAGGCACCCAACGCAGGTGTACAGGAGCGCCAACTCCTGCGCACTGCCACTGTATTCTGTTTTGCAGGAATAGTATATCACAGATAATCTTGGAATGCAATAGGAAATTGAAAATTTCAATATAAAATTACGAAAAAGTATTTTTGGTTGACTTATGCCCTTGCGAACGGTATAATGGCAAGGAAGAGGTGAGGCGCATGGGCTGGTCATACAATCGGCTTTGGATCCTGCTGATCGAAAAGGATATGTCGAAAACGGAATTGAGGAAGCTGTCCGGAATCACGACGAACACATTGGCGAAGATGGGCAAAAAGGAGCCGGTTCCCCTGGAGGCGCTGGGAAAAATCTGTTCCGTGCTGCATTGTGAGCTGGAAGACATTGTGCAGTACGTTCCGAACTCGGACACCTGAACAATGGTGTTTGCATTCATGCCGCGTTATGGGGGTTTAAGCGCTTCGGCGTTCCGTCCTCGTTCATCTCCCGGACGACCACGTCTCCGGTCACGCCGTGCGCGCATTCCAGGACAAAGCTTTCGCCGGGCATCAGGATCATGCGGAGCCTTACGGCGGCGCAATGCTTCGTACTGAATGGCAGAATGGTGTATACTGCTGCTTGACGCTGCTCGTCGATTGAGCACTGCGGCGCGCTGTCCCATCTTTCCTCGGGCGCCAGCACACGCATGAGGGTGTAGAGCCGCCTTGCGGCATCATCGTCGGTAAAGGAGATGTAGTGGTCGCTGCTTGTATCGCCGCTCAGGGATTCGCCGCACAGGAACTTGACGGTGTATGGATCATTTTGGAGGCCGCATTTCCGGGTCAGGTTATCGCGGTACGTGTTTTTGAGCAGCCTCCGTGAGACCGCTGTGCCCGGCGATTTGAGATTTGCGAACGTCTCCTCCGAGACGCCGCAGTCCCGCAGGAGGGTCGAGCTTCTTTTTACGATATCATCCGCCGAAATCGGTTTGCTGTGATCGGTTTGGAGCGGTGCCACGGGTGCGTTTTGCAGCGCCTCTTCAGACTGATTCTTCAGGTGTGCCTGCCTGTAGAGCAAATACAAAATCCGGGCCGCCTGCGGGAACACGGGGCGTGTATAGATGTGCGTGTAGCCGGCCGTGTCGGGATAATACAGGCGGATACGCACATAGTCCGGGTCGCCGGGATCAAAGACGATGTCCCTCCAGCACAGCGATGGGATCTCCTTTGGCGCCAGCCCTGCCCAGAGCTGCAGGGCAATCGCGCACCCGGCTCCGTCGGGCCGCTCCATGATTCGGTTGTAGAGCGTCTCCTGGATCTGTTCCGAGAGAATAGACGACCGTATGGCGCGATCTCTGCGTGACTGCGCGGACATTTTCCGGTCCTTTAGGCGCCGAAATGGAGAGGCACCGACGCAATAGCCTTTGTCGATACAGTAGGCCCAAAATCGTGACAGCTCCCGCTGCGTGCTCTCGCCGATGCTGTTTTGTTTTAAAAACGCGGACATCATGGCCATCGAGTATTCCGACATCGGGGTGGATGGCATCAGCGAGTATGATTTCAGGAGCCGGTTAAACAGCATCTCCTTCCGCTCCTGACGCTTGATGTTGTGGGTGATGTCAATGTAGCGTCTCCCGTAGAGATACGCGGCAAGTCCGGGGGTAATCGTCTCGGGGCGGACGGCGCCGTGCTGTGAACGGAAAATCGTGGCGGTGTACATACTATAGAGCCGGAGAGCGGCGTTTGATACCGCGTCCTGGATTGCCGCGATTGTTCCGGAATTGCTATGGAGTTCCGCGGAGACAGGGCGAACGGACGAAACGCCGCCATCTTTTGATTCGTGCTTGAGCACCCGACCGTCGGCCGGAGAGATCGCGCTGATTGTGCCGCGATACAGGGTCCTTCCGGCGGCGTGGCGATTCAAGGAAAAGCGGAACTCCATCTCGTGCAGCATCACAGAGCCGCTGTATCTCCCGCTGTTATCCGTTTTGGGCAGCAAATAGCTGCTTGGATCTTCCCAAAGTGTCATCATGGTAATTCTCCTTCCATATTTGTTGTTAACAGGCCGTTTCCGATGATACATCTTGATTCAGGGAGAAACGGCCTTCGATGGGACGTTATGGAGATGTCCCTGTCGGCATTCATCCGTAACCGGATTTGCTCTCCCGGCTCCGCCGCGCAAACGTCCATATCCACGATGACCGGTTCATGACTGCTGTTGCGGAATCGGTACGCATTGTATTGGATCAGCGGGACACGCTCATTTGCATGGAGGCTGATCGGGTCGCACGCGGGATTTTTGCTGATGGCGGGGTCGTAAATGAACCGCTCCAGCCTGGCGGCAATCGACCTCTGGTCATCGGGATTGGCGAGGTCTATCCCGTTTCTGCGGTTTTCCGCGCTCCGCTTATGTCCGAGCAGGGCATCGATCTCATCGTTCGAGAGTCCACAAATGTTCTTCGCGCGGGAGGCGTAATCATGGCGCAGGACATAGGACACGACGGACATCCTGACCATATCGACCGGGGTCTCCGGATTCAGATCGATCAGCTGTTGGGCCGCGCCGAAATAATCCTCTCCGCACCCGCAATCCAGCAGGAGCTGCCGTGTCCGAGCAGAAAAGGAGGATACGCTCAGAAGCGGCGGCACGTTTTCGGTACCGGTTTTTTTCCGGTATCGAGCGAGGCACCGGAGGAGCATCACGCGTGCCCACCAGGGCAGGACGACGATCCGGTAGCTGTTCGCGGTTTTTAAAATATCTGTCCGCACTCCGTCTCGGATCTGCGCGCAAACCAAGACAAGCGCATAGTCGTCCATGCTGAAATCCATGCTTTCGGCGGTCACAGCACATGCCTCGGCGTCGCGGAGACCGCCGCACAGCATCAGGATCAGCGCCTGCGCATACGCCGGGTCGTTATGGATGATTGCGGGGACTGACAAAACAAGCCTTGATCGAACCTCTCGCGGCAGGCTTTTGGCGCTCTCAGGAGCGGCTCGGACCGGCCGCGTCCCGTCATACAATGTAATTTGCGGGAGAGCGGCGTCAAAATCACGCATTCTGTTATATATAATGTTGGCGGCGCGCATCTGGTTGTGCAAAGTCGTTTGCGCAGTAGAGAATTTCCCTTTGCCTTTTTTGCTCTGGAGTATATCGTCCAGCAGCTTTTGCTCCAGCTCAGAGCGATCGGACTCGACAAACCCGCTGGCATCGAATCGACACAGGAAGGGGAGGAGCTTGTTACGGAAAATCGACATGTACTGTTTCCGCGTGCTGTCGCTCCATCCGGGGTCGATGCTGTCGTGGCTCCGGGTCAGAAGATCAAAAGCGTCGGCCATCCTCCCGGATACATCCGTCTGCCTGCGCGTGCTTGTCCTGCTGCCCGTCGGCGCAAGGCGGCTGAGGATGTTATTGATCAGATACGTTTCCCGCTGCGGGAGATCGCGCTCCGATCGGGCGGTCTGTTTCAGCGTCCTGGAGCCGTCGATACGGATCAGCGTCCTGGCGTCGACGGCATAGCCCGCGAGACGTATGCTGCCATCCGGGTGGGCGGTATAGTTGATTTTGACCTTTATATTGGAGTTGCGGGTATCATGATAGGCGTGTCGCCTGATGACTTCTTTTTTCGGTTTGGGTTTCATGGTGGAGGACTCCTTTCACTGGTTTTGCAGCGCGAGCGGGCGTTGCTGTAGTGGGTGATACCACACTCGAGGGCAAATAGCAAAAGTTTTGAAAAATTTTTTCTTATTGTTTCAGTTGGAGCTGCGGCGACCGATGAACGTGGTGAAAGCATTCCGCCCACGGTGAACGGATCCCGGCATGGAAGCGCAAGATCCGGACAATCCTCCGGGACGCCGCCTGTGCGCATATCCCGGAATCCGGCGATGAGGGAGCACCCCGTAAATCCCGGAAAGTGAGCATAATGAAGCATCGTGCAGTTCCCGCAGGGCGGGCATACTGCGCGATGCTTCATTTCACGGAAAGCCGTCATACGGCGGTGGTGAGCCGATCCCGGCATCCGGGCGATCAGAGAAACCGAAAACCCTTGCGCCGCAACGGTTTTAAAGTGTTTCGCGTACTTCGACGTTCCACTGTATCGCGTGCATCCCGAGGCCGTCCACGGTCGTGATGACGGCGTCGTTGTACTCGCCGTACGGACAGCGGAACAGGGTGGGGGACTCGCCGGTGACCGCCTCGATCTTCTCGCTGCAGGCGGCGATCTCGTCGGCGATCTGCTTCTCGGTGAGCTGGGCCATGTGCGGGTGCTCGTTCGAGTGGTTGCCGATCTCCATGCCCGCGTCATACAGCGCCTCCACGCTCTCCGGGTACCGGTCGACCCACTGCCCGACGAGGAAAAACGTGGCGCGGACATTGTAGCGGTTCAAGATGTCGATCAGCACCCGCGTATCCTCATTGCCCCACGCCGCGTCGAAGTTCAGGCTTACGGCTTTGTTGTCGCGTTTGACGCTGTAGATGGGCAGTGCTCGTGAGGCGGCTGACGCGCCGACGATCATGGGACTGTTTACGGCCCAGAATATCAGGGCGACCGCGAGCGCCAGGGCGATCGGCCCGAGTGCGCGGCGGTATCTCATCAGTATGGGGCGCAGCTTTTTCAAAGAACATACCTCCGTCCGGGCCGTACCGAAAAACGCCCGCGTACGGCCCGCTGATTGCTACCATTTTACGCGCCCGCACGGGTGAATATGAGAATGCGTGTAGAATTTGCGGGAATAAACCTTGACGGGACAGGTTTTTCTGTTGTAAACTGTTCCATACAGGAGCGTGGGCGAAATTGCGCGTTGGCGCGGATTCGTCCGGCGCTCTCTTTTGGACGGAGGGGGACAGGTCAGATATGAACTACGCGGAGGAATCGCTGCGGCTCCACAGGCAGTGGCGGGGCAAGATCGAGGTCGTATCCCGTGCGCCCGTGCGGACGAGCGACGATCTGTCGCTGGCGTACACGCCCGGCGTCGCGAAGCCGTGTCTCGAGATACAGAAGGACATGGCGATGAGCTTCGAGCTGACCCGTCGGCACAACCTCTGCGCCGTCATCACCGACGGCTCCGCCGTTCTGGGCCTCGGCAACATCGGGCCGGAGGCCGGTATGCCGGTCATGGAGGGCAAATGCGTCCTCTTCAAGGAGTTCGGCGGCGTGGACGCGTTCCCGCTCTGCATCAAATCGAACGACGTGGACACGATCGTCGAGACGATCTACATGATCTCCGGCTCCTTCGGCGGCATCAACCTCGAGGACATCTCCGCGCCGCGCTGCTTTGAGATCGAACGCCGGCTCAAGGAGAAATGTGACATCCCGGTCTTCCACGACGACCAGCACGGCACCGCGATCATCACACTCGCGGGCATTACGAACGCGCTCAAGGTCACGGGCAGACGGAAGGAGACAACACGCGTCGTCACCTCCGGCGCGGGCGCCGCGGCGATCTCCATCGCGAAGCTGCTTCTGTCCGCCGGCTTCCGCGATATCATCATGACCGACCGTCACGGCGCGATCTACAGGGGCCGCACCGAGGGCATGAACTGGATCAAGGAGGAGATGGCGGAGGTTACAAACCTCGACCGCCGGCAGGGGACGCTCGCGGACGTGATCGCGGACGCGGACGTGTTCATCGGCGTATCCGCGCCGAACCTCGTCACGGCGGACATGGTGCGCTCCATGCGCCGCGACCCGATCATATTCGCCTGCGCGAACCCGACGCCGGAGATATTCCCCGGGGACGCGAAGGCCGCCGGCGCGGCCGTCGTCGCGACGGGACGCTCCGACTTCCCGAACCAGATCAACAACGTCCTCGCGTTCCCCGGCGTGTTTCGCGGCGCGTTCGACGTCGGCGCGAGCGACATCAACGAGCCGATGAAAATGGCCGCCGCCCACGCCCTCGCCGCGCTGATCACGCCGGAGGAGCTTTCGGCGGACTACATCATCCCGAAGGCGTTCGACCCCCGCGTCGGCCCCGCCGTAGCCGCCGCCGTCGCCCAGGCCGCAAGAGACTCGGGCGTCGCGAGAATCAACCTTTAAGGCAACACCGCACAAATAGGAGGCGCACGTCTTGCTTGCATCTTTCGGGAATACACAAAGTATTCCCTGCGTTTTTTGTTTCATCTGCCGAAAAATCTGACTGCGCAATCCGCACACCCCTATTGTGCGGTATTGCCTTAATTCTTTATCCGCGGAGTATATAATAACCTCCCCTTACGGACACGGCGTGTTCGTGAGGGGAGGTTCATTTTCAGCGTCATACAAAGCTCCGCCGGGCGCGGGAAATAATCACGGATTTATTACGGATTTTTCAGAAGCTCGGTGCGGACGCCCTGCTCGATGTCGCGGACGTCGTAGGGGACGGTCTGGTAGACGCAGTAGTTGAGCCAGTTGCCGTAGAGCAGGTGGGCGCAGGAGCGCCATGTTACGACGGGGTCGCGTGTCGGATCGTCGTCGGGGAAGTAGTTCTTTGGCATCTCGATGGGCGTGCCGGCTCCGACGTCGCGCAGGTACTCGTTTTTGAGCGTATCGCGGTCGTATTCCGCGTGACCCATGACGAACACCTGACGGCCGCCGTCGGTCTTGATGGCGTAGACGCCGGCCTCCTCGCTGGCGGCGAGGATCTTGAGCGCGGGCACGGCCTCGATGTCGGCGCGGTCTACGGTCGTGCAGCGTGAGTGCGGCACCCAGAACTGGTCGTCGAAGCCGCGGAAGAGGATGTAATTCGGGTCCTCGACCGTGTGGCGGAAGACGCCGAAGAGCTTCTTCGGCAGCGTGCGCTTGGGAATGCCGTAGTGGTAGTACAGGCCCGCCTGCGCGCCCCAGCAGATGTAGAGCGTCGAATGGACGTGCGTCTTGGACCACTCCATGATCTGGCACAGCTCCGGCCAGTAGTCGACCTCCTCGAAATCCATAAGCTCGATCGGCGCGCCGGTGATAATGAGGCCGTCGAAGTGGCGCGCCTTTACGTCGTCGAACGTCTGGTAGAACGCGAGCATATGCTCCCTGGCTGTGTTTTTGGGGATGTGTCCGCGGGTCGCCATGAGCTCGAGATCAATCTGCAGCGGCGTATTGCCCAGCACGCGGGCAAGCTGCGTCTCGGTCTCGATTTTCGTCGGCATGAGATTCAGAAGCAGGATGTGCAGCGGTCGGATGTCCTGGCTCATGGCGCGGGTTTCCGTCATGACGAAGATGTTCTCGCGGGTGAGCGTTGCGGTGGCGGGCAGCTCGTTGGGAATTTTGATGGGCATGGTGTGTCGGTCTCCGTTGTTTTCGCGCTGTCCCGGGCGGTCAGATGGCTTCCAGCGCCTGGGCGATGTCCTCGATCAGATCCTCCTTGCTCTCGAGGCCGCAGGACATACGCACGAGGCCGGCGGGGACGCCGGCGGCGGCGAGCTGCTCGTCGGTCATCTGGCGGTGCGTGGAGGAGGCGGGGTTCAGGCAGCAGGTGCGGGCGTCGGCGACGTGGGTCTCGATCGCGGCGAGCTTGAGGTTCTTCATGAATACGCTCGCGGCCTCCCGGCCGCCCTCCAGCTCGAACGACACGACGCCGCACGAGCCGTTCGGCAGGTACTTCTTCGCAAGCTCGTGGTACTTGTCGCCGGGCAGGCCGCAGTAGGTCACGGACGCTACCTTCGGGTGCGCCGCGAGGAACTCGGCGACGGCCTGACCGTTCTCGCAGTGGCGCGGCATACGCACATGCAGGCTCTCGAGGCCGAGGTTCAGATAGAACGCGTGCTGCGGCGACTGGATGGAGCCGAAATCGCGCATGAGCTGCGCCGTGCATTTGGTGATGAACGCGCCGGCGAGGCCGAATTTCTCGGCGTAGGTGATGCCGTGATAGCTCTCGTCCGGCGTGGTGAGGCCGGGGAACCTGTCGGCGCTCGCGAACCAGTCGAATTTGCCGGAATCGACGATCGCGCCGCCGACGGCCACGCCGTGACCGTCCATATATTTCGTCGTGGAGTGGGTCACGATGTCCGCGCCCCACTCGATCGGACGGCAGCCGACCGGGGTGGGGAAGGTGTTGTCCACGATCAGGGGCACGCCGTGGGCGTGGGCGGCCCGGGCGAATTTCTCGATGTCGAGGACGGTCAGGGCCGGGTTCGCGATCGTCTCGCCGAAGACGCATTTGGTGTTCGGGCGGAACGCGGCGTTCAGCTCCTCCTCGGTGCAGTCGGGGGAGACGAACGTCGTCTCTATGCCCATGCGCGCCATCGTGACCGACATGAGGTTGAACGTGCCGCCGTAGATGCTGGAGCTTGACACGATGTGGTCGCCGCAGGAGGCGATGTTGAACATCGCGAAGAAGTTCGCCGCCTGGCCGGAGGACGTCAGCATACCGGCCGTGCCGCCCTCGAGGGCGGCGATTTTCGCGGCGACGTAGTCGTTTGTGGGGTTTTGCAGTCGCGTATAGAAATAGCCCGACGCCTCCAGATCGAAGAGCTTGCCCATGTCCTCGCTCGTGGCGTATTTGAAGGTGGTGGACTGGATGATCGGGATCTGGCGCGGTTCGCCGTTGCCGGGCGTATAGCCGCCCTGCACGCATACGGTCTCGGGACGATAGCTGTTCATGTGTACGGCTCCTTCTGAAATCGTTTCACTGTCATTGCGGATGAAAACGGGAATCCACACAGGTGCGGATATCAATACGGTTATCCGTTATTATAGGTATCCGCGCCGGTTTTGTCAAGGGAGCGCGGTTTGACAGACTGAAATGTATAAATGTTCTGTTTGTATTATCGCGGCAAATAGTATATAATGATTGCCAGTACCTTTGGGAGGGACAGTATGAAACAGAAATGGATAGCGCTGATCGTCCTGCTTACGGTCTGCGCGGCGATGCTGCCTGCGGGCGCTGCGGCGCTCGGCGGGAGCGCCGCGGCGGAGCCGGGGCTCGTCGATGCGGCGGCGTTACCGGATAACACGATAGCGGACGGCGCGGCGGCGATCGTCGATGAAAGCTCCGCCACGGACGGCGCGGCTGTGATCGTCACCGACGGCACGGCCACGGACGCGTCCGAGCTTGCCGTCCCGTCGCTTCTGACGCTCACGCGGGCGTCGCAGGCCGCCTCGCCCTCGGACGCCGGCGCGGTCGGCGTGACGCTGACCTGGGAGGCCGTGGCCGACGCGGAGGTCTACCGCGTTTACCGCCGCGTCGGGACAGGCTCGTGGACGGCGCTCACGGACGTAGACGACAACCGCTGGACGGACGTCTCGGTTCAGACCGGCAGGACGTATACATACACTGTCAGCGCGCTGGACGACGCCGGAAGACCCGGGCCTTACGACCCGAACGGCCTGAGCATCACCTACTACGAGCTTGACGCCCCGGCGATCACATCCGCCGCCTCCGACAGCGCCGGCGTGACGATCGTCTGGCAGGGAGTGCGCGGCGCGACGTCGTACCAGGTCGCCCGAAGGGTATCCGGCGGCGCGTGGGAGACGCTGGCCGATACGGCCGGGACAGACTATGCCGACAGCGCCGTCGGCGCGGGCACGACATACGCCTACCGCGTCCGTGCCTACGGCGGCTCGTGGAGCGCCTGGAGCGCCGCGGTCACGGTAACGACGCCGAACCCGTTTACGGACGTCTCGGACAGCGCGTCGTACTTCACGGCGGTCATGTGGGCCTACAACAACGGCATCGTCAGAGGCACGAGCGCGACGACGTTCTCACCGGGCAGCGACTGTACACGCGGCCAGTTCGCGCTGATGCTCTACCGCCTCGCCGGAAAGCCGGACGTGACGGGCCTTGAAAACCCGTTTAAGGACGTGAAAAAGTCCGACGCGTACTACAGAGCCGTGCTGTGGGCATACGCGCAGGGCATCATCAAGGGCACGTCGGCCACAAAATTCAGCCCGTCCGGCAGTATCACACGCGCACAGATCGTCATCATGCTCTACCGTATGGCGGACAGGCCCGCCGTGTCCGGGACGGCAAGCCCGTTTACGGATGTGGAAAAAGGCTCGTCGGCGTACAAATCCGTCCTGTGGGCCTATGAGCAGGGCATTGTGAAGGGCACCGGCGACGGCACGACCTTCTCCCCGGACGCCAACTGCACGCGGTATCAGCTCGTGACGATCCTGTACCGCTTCAACAACCTCATCCACTTTATTTGATTCAGAAAGGAGTAATAATTCATGAATCAATTCAAAAAAATCGTTTCCCTTCTTCTCATGATCGCGCTCTGCATGAGCCTCGCGTCGGCCGTTTTCGCGGACGAGGTGGAGGACGTCGCCGGCGAGGACTCGCTCTTCGATGTGCTGGACGGAGACAACGAGCTTCCGATCATCATCGACGACGACGACATCTCCGGCACCTGCGGCGACGCGCTCACATGGGCGGTCGACACGGACATGGAGAGCCTCACGATCACCGGCACGGGCGCCATGACGGACTGGAGCACGGTCTACGGCGCGCCCTGGTACGGCCGGCGCACGTACATCGCCGACGTCGCCGTGTCGGACGGCGCGGCCACCATCGGCAGCTACGCGTTCGCGGGCTGCACGGGGCTGGAGACGATCACGATCCCCGTGACCGTCACGTCCGTCGGCGACAACGCGTTTCTGCGCACCGCCGCCCTGAAGACCGTGTACTACGCCGGCACAGAGGAGCAGTGGAACGCCATCGCAATCAGTGACACCGGCAACGACTACCTGAAAAACGCGAATATCATCTGCCTTGGCGGCTCCGTCGCGTTCGACTGGGCCTCGGATTACACCGCCGCCACGGCGAGCCTCGGCGACGTCTGGAGCGTGGACTGCACGATCTCCGTCACGCTCGACACCACGGAGGTCAGCGGCGCGGTGACCGCCGTCCCGTACACGAACGCCGACGGCCGCACCGTGAACCGCGTGGTCTACACCGCGACCGCCGTCAGCCCGGATACCGGCTTCGTCTACACCGACGAGGCGGAGGTCTACGGTCTGTTCGGCGGCTGGTACTACGACACGGCGTTCACGATGCCCTACACGGCGCAGCCGGACGGCTCCGCCGCCGCGTGGCCCAGACTCGTCGATCCGGTCGTGCTGACCGTGCGCTACCAGCTCAGCTTCCCGACGTATTCGACCGACGAGACCACGAGGCTCCGCATCGTCACCTCGGTCGACTCGCTCGATTACGAATCCGTCGGCTTCATCCTCAGCTACGTCAGGCCCTCCACCGGCACCGTGACGACCCGCACGCAGATGACGGAGAAGGTTTACAGCAAGCTGTCCGGCACCGACACGCTCGGAACGTTCGACTACACGCCGTCTGAGGCGTTCTCCGAGCAGTCCGTTTATTTCTGCGCGCTCATGCTGCCCAGCTTCCCCGGCCAGCTCTACTATACGCCCATCACCGTTCAGCCGCAGTGGGTGACGGCGGACGGCACGACGGTGTACGGCACCGCCCGCGCCGTTCAGGCCAGCGAGAGCCATTCCTTCATCGTGGAGGACACCGGCGCGTAATACTTTTTCCCCAAAGAAAAAGTATCAAAAAGAACTTGCTTTCGCTTCCAAAAGGCTGCGTTTCCAAGGCTTTGCGCCCGGTAACGAAACAAAGCTTTTCATCGGAGACAGTAAAAACGCGTTATCCGCACAAAAAAACCGACACGCTTTTCGCGTGTCGGTTTTTTGCGGTCGATGCTCATCCCACGACGCGGCGGGCGCTGTAATAGCGCGTGTCGTAGTAGCCGGTCAGCTCGCTGATGATGACCTTGCCCGCGCCGGAGGAGGCGTGGATAAACTGGTTGTTGCCGATGTAAATGCCGGAGTGTCCGATGCCCGTGATCGCGGTGTTGTAGAAGATGATGATGTCGCCGGGCTGGAGATTTGCGCGGGAGACATAGTAGCCGTCGCTGTTCTGGCTCGTGGCCGTGCGTGTGATCGAGTAGCCGCACTCGCGGTAGACGTAGTAGACGAGGCCGGAGCAGTCGAAGCCCGAGGGGCTTGTCCCGCCGTAGACGTAGGGGACGCCGAGGTATTTCTTCGCGGCGGCGACGATGCGGGCGCCTTCCGAGGACGCGGTGGTCGAAGGCTCGGCGGTGCTGAGGTAGGTCTTGAACACATAGCCCGTCTCGCCGTTGTATGTAACGCGGTACCACTTGTCGGTGTAGCCCGTGAGCGTGACGCTCGTGCCGGTCGACAGTACGCGCATGCTCGAATACGAGGTATCGGGGCCTGTGCGCATATGCACGGCGCTGATGACCCACGCGGTCGTGCTGGTCATGTCCGTGACGGTCACGGAGCTGCCGCCGGTGGTGGAGGTGCTGCTGCTGCCGGAGCTGCCGACGGTCAGGTAGGTCTTGTAGACGTAGCCCGTCGTGCCGTTATAGTTCACCTGATACCAGTCGCCGGACGTGCCGGTGACGGTCATCGTCGCGCCGGTGCTGAACGAACCGAGGATGCTGCTCGAGGTGGAGGGGCCGGAACGCAGACGGACGCCGTTTGCGTTGATCGTCCCGGTGCCGGACGCCGGGGTCGTGCCGCCCGACGACGAGCCGGAGGACGATTCGGCGAGCGTCATATACGCGCCGCTGACGTAGCCGGTGGAGCCGCTGTAGCTCACCTGATACCAGTCGCCGGACTTGCCCGTGACGGTAAGCGTCGTGCCGTTGGACAGAACGCCGAGGATCGAATAGCCCGTGCCGGGGCCGGAGCGGACGCGGACGTAATTGCCCTTGATCGTCCCGGTGCCGGACACGCTCTCAACGGATGTGGAGCCGGACGAGGACGAGCCCGACGACGAACCGGACGACGACGAACCCGAGGACGAGCCGCCGACGGACACGTAGGCGCTGCTGATGTAGCCGGTGGAGCCGCCGTAGCTGACCTGCAGCCAGTCGGCGGACACGCCGGTGACGGTCAGCGTCGTGCCGCTGTTTACCACGCCGAGGATCGAATAGCCCGTGCCGGGGCCGGAGCGGACGCGCACGTTCGAGCTTGTCACCGTGCCGGTGCCGAGATTCGCCGTGGCCGTCTGGGAGAAGGTCAGATAGTCGGACAGCATGTAGCCCTCGCTGCCCTGATAGGATACCTTATACCAGCCGCCCTCCGAGCCGGTCACGAGTACGACCGTGCCCTTCGTGAGGGTGGTCACGATGGAGGAGGTGGTGTTCGCCTCGCTGCGCATATTGAGCGCGGAGGCGGTCACCGTGGCCGCGCCCGTGCTGTCGGCCCGGGCCGCCGTGGCGCTGCTGCTCACGACGATGCAGAGGAGCAGCGCTGCGACGGCGAGCGACTTGAGGAGCTTATCCGTACTCATCGCGAAGCGAGCGCCCGGTCAAGCCACACGGAGGCTACATCCATCGCGGCGTAGAGGCTGTCCTTTTCGCTTTTCTTGACGACGCGGTCGCGGCTCTTGAGGTCGGGATCGGTGAGCTGGAGCTGGACGGAGACCTTCGTGGCCACGTCCATGTCCTTGATTTTTTTGGTATCCAGAATCTGAAGCATGATGATGTACTTGTCCGCCATGCTCCCAAAATAGATCAGGTTGTCCTTCCGGCGGAGGGGACGCCCCTTGTATTGCAGCACGGCAGTTTTCTGCTGGCCCATGATAATCAACTCCTTCTGCGCTGTCCGCGACCATCCGCGGGCGGCGCGTTATTTGTTACCAGATTGTAACACATTGTATCCGCCGTGTCAACAGGAACCTTGGCGGCGCGGCGGAAAAAATATCCGTTTTCCGCACCGTTCGGGAAAAAACGGTCGGAAAACGGATATGCGGATTATCTGTAACAATTGTAATTTATGTCAACCTGTGCGGAATTCCGTCAACGTGTGCCGACTTGGGATCAGCCCTCGTCGACCGGCTCCTGCTCGGCGGCGGGCGGCGGCGTCGGGTCGGGTTCGGAGACCGGCTCGGGCGTCACGACGACCGGCTCCGGCGTCTCCACGACCGGCTCGGGCGTTGTCTCGACCGGAATCTCGGTGGGAGCGGGGGCCTGCGTTTCCTGCGGGGTGGGGGTGGTATCGCCGGGCGTCGGCGGCTCGGTGGATTCCGGCTCCGGCGTCTGCGTCGGCTCGGGTGTGACGGTTACGGTATACTGCGGCGTTACATCCTGGTTGGTGGTCGAGGTCTCGGTGGCGGTCGGGAACTCCCAGTAGGAATATCCGGCGTGCACCTGGGTCATGACGTTCTTCCAGATCTGCGCCGCGGGGTTCGAGTAGTAGAACATCTTCGCGGGCGAATCGTAGCCGGTCCAGACGGCGGCGACGTAGTACATCGTGAAGCCGACGAAATAGCGATCCTGGTCGTTCGTCGTCGTACCGGTCTTGCCGGCGACGGCGGTGGTGGTGAAGTAGGCGTCGGTGCCGGTGCCGTTTTTGACGGCGTTCTGCATCAGCTCGCACATGATGTGCGCGGTGTTGGCCTTGAGGGCGACGACCTGCCGCGTCGGATTGGTGAGCACGACCTCGTCGTTGTCGTCGGTGATCAGGGAGTAGGTGCGTCCGTAGCTCATGACGCCGTCGTTCACGAACGCGGTGTACGCCTGCGCCATCTCACGCACGGTCGCGCCGTAGGAGAGCTGGCCGAGGGCGAGCGGGGCGTAGTCGTAGTCGGTGGCGGTGGTGCCGTCCTCCTTGATATAGTCGCGCACAAGCGTCGTGAGGCCGAAGTGGTTCGTGACGTAGTCCCACGAGGTCTGGCGGCCGAGCATATCGAGAAGCTGCGCGGCGATGGTGTTCTTGGACTGCTGCAGGGCGTAGCGGATGGTGATGTAGCCGCTGTAGCCGCCGCCGGAGTTCTGCGGATACCAGCTCGTGCCGGTCAGCACGATATTCGGCGAGTCGTTCAGCGTCGTCTGGGGTGTGACGAGGCCGAGGTCGATCGCGGGGGAGTAGACGCTCAGCGGCTTGAGGGACGACCCGGGCGGGCGCGTGGACTGCGTGGCTCTGTTGAGCGACAGGGACATGGTCTTCTCGCCGACGCCGCCGGACAGGGCCACGATGTCGCCGGTGTACGGGTCGATGATGACGATGGCCGACTGGAGCTGCTGGCTCGAGGAGCGGTAGGGGCTGGGCATATTGTAGGGATTCTCGTAGATGTTGTCCACGATGTCCTGAATACGCATGTCGATGCAGGAGTAGATCTTGTAGCCGCCGTTGTACAGCAGGTGCTCGGCGGTCGAACGGGAGACGCCCTTTTCCTCCATCAGATCCTCGATCGCGTCGCGGATGACGGTGTCGACGTAGTAGGAGTAGATGACGCTCTGGCGCTCGAATTCCTCGCTCTGCTCGAAATGCAGCTCCTCGGCGACGGCGGCGTTGTAGTCGTCGTAGGTGATGTAGCCCTGATCGTACATCTCCCAGAGGATCGTCTCCTGACGGGTCTTGTTGCGCTCACGGGATTCGCGGGAGAGATAGGGGTCGTAGAGCGAGGGGTTGTTTGTGATGCCGATCAGGCTCGCGCACTCGGCGAGGTCAAGCTCGGACACATCCTTGCCGAAGTACATCATCGCGGCGGTGCCGACGCCGTAGCAGCGTTCGCCGAGGTAGATCTCGTTGAGATACCAGGTCATGATCTCGGATTTGGTGTAGATTTTTTCAAATTCGAGGGCGCGGAAGATCTCCAAAAGCTTTCGCTGTACCGTGGCGTCGTCGTATTCGGTGAGGTTTTTGATGAGCTGCTGGGTGATCGTGGAGCCGCCGAAGTTGTTGCGCATACCGATGAACATATTGGCGAACGCGCCGGCGGTACGGTACCAGTCCACGCCCTTGTGGGTGTAGAAGTGGTGATCCTCGATGGCGACGGCGGCGTACTCGAGGTAGACGGGGATCTCCTCGTAATCGACCCAGATGCGATCCTCGTCGGAGTACAGCGTCGCAAGCTCCTTCCACTCGCCGCCGTCCTGGTACAGGATCGTGCTCGAGAGGGACAGCGTCATCTCCTCCAGGGAGACGTTCAGATCCTCGGACAGGCAGGTCTTCACGTAGACGGCGAAGATGCAGGTGAAGATCAGCCCGGTCGTGACGAATATGAGAAGCACGGTGACCAGCGCCTTGACGGCCGTCTGCAATACGAACCCGACGCCGGCGGCGGCGTTGTCCACGACGGAGCCGGCGGCCCGCCGCGCCCGCCGCGCCCTGCGTGATCTGTGCCACGCAAGGAAGCTGTTCCATTTACTGCGAAAGTTGTTCAAGCGTATATCCTCCGGTCATGAGGCCGGGCGCGAAGGCCCGGCGCCGTAACAAGTACATGATTGCCGTTTCCGGGCTATTGTAGCATAGAATTACAAATGTTACAAGTCCCTCTCGGAGAAAACTGT
>CAJOFW010000014.1:7421-27896 GCA_905234005.1 uncultured Oscillospiraceae bacterium | reverse complement strand
TTCGCCGAAATTATCTGCGCCGCCGGAAAAGGCGCGATTGACTTTGCCCGCCCCGGTTTGTTATAATTGTTATAGAAGTTCAAAACGTGGATTGGTGACTGACGGTACGCGAAACGACGCGAGGGAACCAATATCATGCGCCTTTGCCGACCGTCTGGGCAGTCTTATTCATGTGGGGATAAGGCTGCTCGTTTTGCATTTATGCAGCCATTTACCCACATCCATACACGAGAGGAGACCTTATGAAGAAAATCGCGATCATCATGGGCAGCGACAGCGATCTGCCCGTCGCCGAGAAGGCCGCGGACACCCTGCGGCGATACGGCGTACCGTTCGAGGTGCACATATTCTCCGCCCACCGCACGCCGGATGAGGCGCGGGCTTTCGCCTGCGCGGCGCGGGAAAACGGCTTCGGCGCGATCATTGCGGCCGCCGGCAAGGCGGCGCATCTGGCCGGCGCCCTCGCCGCGAACACGACCCTGCCGGTCATCGGCATCCCGCTCAAATCCTCCGCGCTGGACGGTGTTGACGCCCTTCTGTCCACGGTGCAGATGCCCTCGGGCATACCTGTAGCGACCGTGGCCATAGACGGGGCTGTCAACGCCGCTTTGCTTTCCATGGAGATCCTGGCCGTGACCGACGAGACCGTCGCCGCGACCCTCGCCGCCCTCCGCCGCGAGGAGACCGAGAAGGTTCTCGCCAAAAACGCCGCCGCCGAGGCGAAATTCAACGCCTGACCGGGACAAACGCGGCGGACGCAGCGAACCCCGCCGCAGGCGAACCCCGCCGCACTTAAATCTACAAATAATTCTTTCATACAGGAGGACGATTATCATGGTTGTTTTGGAGCAGATCTACGAGGGCAAGGCGAAGAAGGTATTCCGCACGGACGATCCCGGGCTTGTGCTCGTGTCCTACAAGGACGACGCGACCGCCTTCAACGGCGAAAAGCGCGGCACGATCGTCGGCAAGGGCGCGATCAACAACCGCGTGACCAACCACCTCATGCAGCTTCTCGAGGGCGAGGGCGTGCCGACGCATTTCGTCGAGGAGCTGTCCGACCGCGAGACGGTCGTGAAGAAGGTCTCCATCGTACCGCTCGAGGTCATCATCCGCAACATCTCCGCCGGCTCCTTCTCGAAGCGCTACGGCGTGGAGGAGGGCATCGTCTTCGACGCGCCCACCATCGAGTTCTCCTACAAAAACGACGACCTCGGCGACCCGCTCATCAACGACTACCACGCCGTCGCCCTGAAGCTCGCGACCTGGGAGGAGCTTGATACGATCAAGACCCTGGCGTTCAGGGTCAACGACGTGCTGAAGGCGTTTTTCAAGGCCGTGAACGTCGATCTCGTCGACTTCAAGCTCGAGTTCGGCAAGACCGCCGACGGCGCGATCGTGCTCGCCGACGAGATCAGCCCCGACACCTGCCGCTTCTGGGACAGCACGACCCACGAGAAGCTCGACAAGGACCGCTTCCGCCGCGACCTCGGCGGCGTGGAGGACGCCTACTCCGAAATGATGCGCCGCATCATGGGCTGATACTTTTTCTTGTAAGAAAAAGTATCCAAAAAGAACTTTGTATTCGCATCGAAACGGCAGCGTTACCAAGGCTTTGCGCCCGGTAACGCAGCGAATGCGGATCGAAAGACGGAAGCAGGGAATACTTTGTGTATTCCCGAGGCTTTTTGTGAAATATGCCGGAAAAGATGCAAGCAAGACGTGCGCCTCCTGTTTGTGCGGTGTTGCCTTAAGGAACAGATATCTGTATGAGAAAAATACATGAAGAATGCGGCGTGCTCGGGATATTCTCGCCCGTCCGCGCACCCGTCAAATCCATGGCCTATTACGGCCTCTTCGCCCTGCAGCACCGGGGACAGGAGAGCTGCGGCATCGTCATCAACGACGACGGCCTGTTCAGCCAGTACAAGGACCTCGGCCTTGTGAGCGAGGTCTTCTCCCGGGACGTCCTCGACAAGCTGCCGGACGGCAACATGGCCGTCGGCCACGTCCGCTACGGCACGACCGGCGGCACCGAACGCGAGAACTGCCAGCCCATCGTCGTAAACCACATCAAGGGCCGCATGGCCCTCGCCCACAACGGCAACCTCGTAAACTCCGTCGAGCTTAGAAACGAGCTGGAGCTGCAGGGCTCCATCTTCCACAGCTCGAGCGACACGGAGGTCATCTCCTACGTCATCACGAAGGAGCGCCTGACCGCCCCGTCGATCGAGGAGGCCGTGAACCGGGCCATGCACCGCATCCACGGCGCGTACTCGCTCGTCGTCATGTCCCCGTCGAAGCTCATCGCCGTGCGGGACGAGAACGGCTTCCGCCCCCTCTGCTACGGCCGGCGCAAGGACGGCACCTACGTCGTCGCGTCGGAATCCTGCGCGCTGGAGGCGGTGCAGGCGGCGTTCATCCGCGACCTTGAGCCGGGGGAGATCCTCGTGTTCGGCGCGAAGGGCGTCACGAGCATCCGCGACCACGTCGGCAAGGCCCCGCGCCGGACGTGCATATTCGAGCACATCTACTTCGCCCGGCCCGACTCCGTCGTGGAGGGCGTGAGCGTGCAGGAGGCCCGGCTCCGCGCCGGGGCGAGGCTCGCCATCCGGCACCCGGTCAAGGCCGACGTCGTGATCGGCGTGCCCGACTCCGGGCTTGACGCCGCGCTGGGCTACGCCCGTGCGTCCGGCATCCCCTACGGCGTGGGCTTCATCAAAAACCGCTACATCGGGCGCACGTTCATCTCCCCCGGCCAGACCGCCCGGGAGGATTTCGTCAAGATCAAATTAAACCCCATCGCGAGCACCGTCCGCGGCAAGCGCGTCATCGTGATCGACGACTCGATCGTCCGCGGCACCACGAGCGCCCGTATCGTGAGCCTGCTCCGGGAGGCCGGGGCCGAGGAGGTGCATATGCGCGTGTCGTCGCCGCCGTTTCTGAACCCGTGCTACTACGGCATCGACATCGACTCCCGTGAAAACCTCGTCGCGAACCACCACACGGTGGAGGAGACGGCCCGGCTCATCGGCGCGGACTCGCTCGGCTATCTGCCGGTCGAGGATCTGCCGTACCTGCTCGGCGTGGACGCCCGTGTCGGCTACTGCGACGCCTGCTTCACAAACGACTACCCGACCGAGATCCCCAGCGTCTCCGGCAAGAGCCGGTTCGAGTTCAAAATCAGCGAGGGAAAGGGGAAGAAGACCACATGAAGAGCTTTTCCGAGAGCTACGCCGCCGCCGGCGTCGACATCACCGCCGGCTACAGGGCGGTGGAGCTTATGAAGGAGCACATCGCCCGCACGACGACCGCCGGCGTCATCGGCGGGATCGGCGGCTTCGGCGGCCTGTTCGCGCCCGATCTGACCGGCATCGCAAAGCCCGTGCTCGTCTCGGGCACCGACGGCGTGGGCACCAAGCTGCGCCTCGCGTTTCTGATGGACAGGCACGACACGGTCGGCATAGACTGCGTCGCCATGTGCGCAAACGACGTGCTGTGCTGCGGCGCAAGGCCGCTGTTTTTCCTCGATTACATCGCCTGCGGCAAAAACGACCCCGCCCGCATCGCGGCCATCGTGGCCGGCGTGGCGGAGGGCTGCGTGCAGGCCGGCGCGGCGCTGATCGGCGGCGAGACCGCCGAAATGCCCGGCTTCTACCCCGAGGACGAATACGACCTCGCCGGCTTCGTCGTCGGCATCGCCGACCGCGATAAAATGATCGACCCCGCGTCCGTGAAGGCCGGGGACGCGGTCATCGCCCTGCCCTCGAGCGGCGTACACTCCAACGGCTTCTCGCTCGTTCGGAAGGTGTTCGACGTCGAAAACGCCGACATCAAGTCCCCCTGCGAAGCCCTCGGCGGCGCGTCGGTCGGCGAGACGCTTCTCACGCCGACGAAAATCTACGTGAAGCCCATGCTGGCGCTCATGGACGCCGTGCCCGTCCACGGCGTGAGCCACATCACCGGCGGCGGCTTCTTTGAAAACATCCCCCGCAGCATCCCGGACGGCCTCGCGGTCAGGATCGAAAAATCCGCCGTGCGGACGCCGCCGATCTTCGGCCTCATCGCGAAGACCGGCTCCATCCCCGAGCGCGATATGTTCAACACGTTCAACATGGGCGTCGGCATGACCGTCGCGGTCGCGCCCGAACAGGCGCAGACGGCGCTCGACATTCTGCGCGCAAACGGCGAGGACGCCTACGTCCTCGGCGCCGTCGTCCCGGCGGACGGAGAGGATAAGGTGATCCTGTGCTGATGACAAAAATCGCCGTGCTCGTATCCGGCGGCGGCACGAACCTGCAGGCCCTGCTCGACGCGCAGGCCGGCGGCCGGCTGACGGCGGGGAAGATATCCCTCGTCATCTCCTCGAAGCCCGACGCCTACGCCCTCAAACGCGCCGAAAACGCCGGCGTCCCGGCCGTCGTGTGCGACCGGAAGGCGCTCGGCTCCCAGGAGGCGTTCGAGCAGGCCATCATGGTGGCGCTCGCGTCCTACGGCATCGACATGATCGTGCTGGCCGGGTTCATGAGCATCCTGAGCAAGTCCTTCACCGACGTGTGGCCGGAGCGCATCATAAACGTGCACCCGTCGCTGATCCCGTCGTTCTGCGGCGAGGGCTATTACGGCCTGCGCGTACACGAGGCGGCGCTGGCACGCGGCGTCAAGGTCACGGGCGCGACCGTCCACTTTGTAAACGAAATCCCCGACGGCGGGCGCATCATCGCCCAGAAGCCCGTCGCCGTAAAGCCCGGCGACACGCCGGAGAGCCTGCAGCTCCGCGTCATGCAGGAGGCGGAGTGGGTAATCCTGCCGCTGGCCGTACAGGCCGTGGCGGAGGCCATCGCGAAGAGAAAGGGAGGCGTCCAATGAAGCTTTACGATCTCGCCGATTACCTCGGCGCAAACGAATACCCCGGCCGCGGCATCCTGCTCGGCCGCAGCGCGGACGGCAAAAGCGCCGTGATCGCGTATTTCATCATGGGCCGCAGCGCAAACAGCCGCAACCGCGTCTTCACCGCGACCGACGACGGCATCCGCACCGAGGCGTATGACCCCTCGAAGATGGAGGACCCGAGCCTCATCATCTACCACCCCGTCCGCGTCTGCGACGGCAGGACCATCGTCACGAACGGCGACCAGACCGACACCATCCGCGACGCCTACGCGGAGGGTCACTGCTTCTGCCACGCCCTGCGCACGCGCACGTTCGAGCCGGACGGCCCGAACTACACGCCGCGTATATCGGGCATCGTGTTCCCGGACGGCGCGTACAAGCTGTCCATCCTCAAGAGCCTCGGCGGCGACCCGGACTGCGCCTGCCGCTTCTTCTACGAGTACGAGGCCCCGCGTCCCGGCGTCGGGCACATCATCCACACCTACGAGGGCGACGGCAGCCCGCTTCCGTCGTTCGAGGGCGAGCCGAGGCCCGTGGCGATCACGGCCGCATCCGCCGCCGCGCTGACGGACATCCTCTGGCGGAGCCTCAACGACGACAACAAGGTCTCGCTGTACGTCAGCTTCATCGACCTCGCCACCGGCAATGCGGACGTCGTCATCACAAACAAGCACGGGGAGGACGCGTAAATGAACACTCTCGAACTGAAATACGGCTGCAACCCGAACCAGAAGCCCGCGAGCATCTTCATGAAGGACGGCTCCGACCTGCCCCTCGAGGTGTTGAACGGCAAGCCGGGCTTCATCAACTTCCTCGACGCGCTGAACTCGTGGCAGCTCGTCCGCGAGCTGCGCGAGGCGACGGGCCTGCCCGCCGCCGCGAGCTTCAAGCACGTCTCCCCCGCCGGCGCCGCCGTGGGCCGTCCCCTCGACGACATCGACCGCAAAATCTACTTCGTCGACCCCGACGCGGCGCTCTCCCCGATCGCCTGCGCCTACATCCGCGCCCGCGGCGCGGACAGGCTCTGCTCCTACGGCGACTGGGCGGCGCTGTCCGACACCTGCGACGCGGCGACGGCGCAGTACCTCAAGTACGAGGTTTCCGACGGCGTCATCGCCCCGGACTACACGCCCGAGGCGCTGGAGATCCTCAAGACCAAGAAGAAGGGCAATTACAACGTCGTGAAGCTCGACCCCGCCTACGTCCCGGCGGAGGAGGAGCTGAAGGACGTGTTCGGCATCACGTTCCGGCAGGGCCACAACAACTATAAAATCGACCGTTCCGTCCTGACGAACATCGTCACGAAAAACAAGACCCTGCCCGACGCGGCGGCGACGGATATGCTCGTCGCCCTGATCACGCTCAAGTACACGCAGTCGAACTCCGTCTGCTACGTGAAGGACGGGCAGGCCATCGGCGTCGGCGCGGGCCAGCAGAGCCGCATCCACTGCACACGCCTCGCCGGCGGCAAGGCCGACAACTGGTATCTGCGCCGGCACGAAAAGGTGCTCTCCCTCCCGTTCATCGACGGCATCCGCCGCCCCGACCGGGACAACGCCATCGACGTGTACACGTCCGACGAGTACGAGGACATCCTGCGCGACGGCGTGTGGCAGCTCACGTTCACCGAGAAGCCCGAGCCGCTGACCGCCGAGGAGAAAAAGGCGTTCATCGCGACGCAGTCCGGCGTGACCGTCGGCAGCGACGCGTTCTTCCCGTTCGGCGACAACATCGAACGCGCCCGCAAATCCGGCGTCGCCTACGTCGCCGAGCCGGGCGGCAGCATCCGCGACGACAACGTCATCGAGGCCGCCGACAAATACAACATGGTCATGTCCTTCACCGGCATGCGCCTGTTCCACCACTGATATGTTTGGAACCGCTTTGCGGTTCCAAACATGAGAGATCGCGCTCCGCTCAGCGCACTCACCCCGCTTTGCGGGGTTCGTTGGTTCGCTACGCGAGCAGTATTTTTTCCGAAAACGCGGTTTCCGGAAAAAATGATTCCATTTTATTCGCGCCTGCGGGCGCGAACTCTGCGAGGCAACGAGGGGCCTGAATAGTTACTTGTTGGTTACACGAAAATCCCTGCACAAAAAAGGAGAGCTGCATGAAGATAATGGTCATCGGCGGCGGCGGACGGGAGCACGCGATCATCCGCACGCTGAAGAAAAACCCAAAGGTCACGGAGGTCTACGCCCTGCCCGGCAACGGCGGCATCGCGGCGGACGCGGTGTGCGTCGACATCGGCGCGAAGGACATCGAGGCGCAGGTGCGCTTCGCGGTCGACAACGGCGTCGAATTCGCCGTCGTCGCCCCGGACGATCCCCTCGTGCTCGGCGCGGTGGACGCGCTCGAGGCGGCGGGCATTCCGTGCTTCGGCCCGGATAAAAAGGCCGCGATCATCGAGGGCAGCAAGGTGTTCTCGAAGGGCCTCATGAACAAATACAACATCCCCACGGCGGCCAGCGCCGTATTCTCGAGCGTCGTGAGCGCGATGGAATACGTCAAGACCGCGCCGCTGCCCCTCGTCGTCAAGGCGGACGGGCTGGCCCTCGGCAAGGGCGTCATCATCGCCCAGACGCGGCAGGAGGCCCTCGCGGCGGTGGAGACGATCATGCTCGATAAGAAATTCGGCGCGAGCGGCGACCAGGTCGTCATCGAGGAGTTTCTGACCGGGCCGGAGGTATCCGTGCTGTCGTTCACGGACGGCAAGACCGTGATCCCGATGGTGTCGTCGATGGATCACAAGCGCGCCCATGACAACGACGAGGGCCTGAACACCGGCGGCATGGGCGCGGTGGCCCCGAACCCGTACTACACCGACGAGATCGCCGCCCGCTGCATGGAGGAGATCTTCAAGCCCACCGTCGCGGCGATGGCGAAGGAGGGCCGCCCGTTCAGGGGCTGTCTCTACTTCGGCCTCATGCTCACGCCGAACGGCCCGAAGGTCATCGAGTACAACTGCCGCTTCGGCGACCCGGAGACGCAGGTCGTCCTGCCGCTGATGGAGTCCGACCTCCTGACCGCGATGATCGCCTGCCGCGAGGGCACGCTCGACAGGGCCGACGTGCGCTTCTCGAAGGGCGCGGCCTGCTGCGTCGTCGTAGCGAGCGAGGGCTACCCCGAGAGCTACGAGAAGGGCTATGAGATCACGATCGACGACGACGCCGGCGTGTTCGTCGCCGGGGCGAAGAAATCCGACGACGGAAGGCTGCTCACAAACGGCGGCCGCGTCCTCGGCGTGACGGCCACGGCGGACGACCTGCCCGCCGCCGTCCGGAGGGCCTACGAGAACGTCGAAAAGGTGCATTTCGCAAACGCCTTCTTCCGCCGCGACATCGGCAAACGGGCGCTCGAGGCCTGACGCCCCGCCGCGTATCGGAGCGGCGGAAAAAAACCGGCATAAAACCGAACAGGCAGGACACTGCACAGAAAGCCACCGCACAAGAAGGATACTGTAAAGAAGAAGGATACTGCATATGGTATATCGTGTATACGCGGAGAAGAAGAAGCATCTCGCCCAGGAGGCCCGGGCGCTGACCGAGAGCATCCGTGACTTTCTCGGCATCCGTTCGTTCGAGAAGGCGCGGCTGTTAAACCGCTACGACCTCGAGAACATCAGCCCGGAGCTGTTTTCCTACGCCGTCGGCGCGGTGCTGAGCGAGCCGCAGCTTGACGACGTGTTCTACGACCTGCCCGAGACGGACGCCTCGGCGGTGTTCGCGGTCGAATACCTGCCCGGGCAGTACGACCAGCGCGCCGATTCGGCGGCGCAGTGCATCCAGATCCTGTCACAGGGCGAGCGGCCGACCGTGCGTTCGGCGCGGGTGTACATGCTGTTCGGCGACCTGACCGAGGCCGACGTGGAGACCATTCAAAAGTACGTCATCAACCCGGTCGACAGCCGTATCGCCCAGCTCGAGCCATACGACACCCTCGAGACGAGCTATCCGCTCCCCGAGACGGTCGGCACGTTCGACGGCTTCCGGGAGATGACCGACGCGGATATCCCCGCGTTCATCGCCCAAAACGGCCTTGCGATGGACGAGGGCGACGTGCGCTGCTGCGTCGACTACTTCCGGCGCGAGGGCCGCGACCCGACCGTGACCGAGATCAAGATGATCGACACCTACTGGTCGGATCACTGCCGGCACACGACGTTCCTCACGGTCATCGACGACGTACAGCTCCCGACCGACGCCATGCGCGCGGCATACGCGGAATATCTCGCGGCGCGAAAGGCCCTCGGCCGCGAGGACAGGCCCGTCACGCTCATGGACATCGGCACGATCGCGGCCAAATGCCTTCGCGCCTCCGGGGAGCTTGCAAAGCTCGACGAATCCGAGGAGATCAACGCCTGCACGGTGAAGATCACGGTCACCGTGGACGGCGAGGCGCAGGACTGGCTTCTGCTCTTCAAAAACGAGACCCACAACCACCCGACGGAGATCGAGCCGTTCGGCGGCGCGGCCACCTGCATCGGCGGCGCCATCCGCGACCCCCTCTCCGGCCGGAGCTACGTATACGCCGCGATGCGTGTCACGGGCGCCGCCGACCCGCTGCGGCCGGTGGAGGACACGCTGCCCGGCAAGCTGCCCCAGCGCAAGCTCGTGACGACGGCGGCGGCGGGCTATTCGTCCTACGGCAACCAGATCGGCCTTGCGACCGGCATCGTGGACGAGCTGTACCACGACGGCTACGCGGCGAAGCGGATGGAGATCGGCGCGGTCATCGCGGCGGCCCCGGCGGCGAACGTCCGGCGTGAGCGCCCCGCCCCCGGCGACGTCGTGATCCTGCTCGGCGGCCGCACCGGACGCGACGGCTGCGGCGGCGCGACCGGCTCGTCGAAATCGCACACGCTCCACTCCCTCGAGGACTGCGGCGCGGAGGTACAGAAGGGCAACGCCCCCGAGGAGCGCAAGCTCCAGCGGCTTTTCCGCAATCCCGAGGCGTCGCGGCTCATCAAGCGCTGCAACGACTTCGGCGCGGGCGGCGTATCCGTCGCCGTCGGCGAGCTGGCCGACGGCCTCGACATCGACCTGAACAGGGTCCCCCGGAAATACGACGGCCTCGACGGCACCGAGCTTGCGATCTCCGAGTCACAGGAGCGCATGGCCGTCGTGACCGCGCCGGAGGACGCCGAGCGGTTCCGCGCCCTCGCCGACGCGGAGAATCTCGAGGCGACCGTCATCGCGACCGTCAAGGCCGAGCCGCGTCTTACCATGACGTGGAACGGCCGCGTCATCGTCGATATCGCCCGCGCCTTCCTCGACACGAACGGCGCGGAGAAGCGCGCCGCCGCCCGCCCCGCCGTCCCCGGCGACTGGCAAAAGCCGATCCCCGCTGGATTCGCAGCCGGCATGGAGGCGCTGGCCGGCGACCTGAACGTCTGCTCCAAACGCGGCCTCTCGGAGCGGTTTGACGCGACGATCGGGGCCGGCACCGTGCTCATGCCGTTCGGCGGCAAATACCAGCAGACGCCGATTCAGGCCATGGCGCACAAGATATCCGTCGAAAACGGCCACACGGACGACTGCTCCGTCATGAGCTGGGGCTACAACCCCGCCATCGCGGAGAAAAGCCCGTACCACGCCGCCTATCTCGCGGTCGTGGAATCGGTCTCGAAGCTCATCGCGACCGGCGCGTCGTTCGAGGACGTATACCTCACGTTCCAGGAATATTTCGCGAAGCCCGGCCATGACCCCGCCCGCTGGGGCGACCCCCTCGCGGCGCTGCTCGGCGCGTTCCGGGCGCAGATGGGCCTGCGCGTCGCGGCGATCGGCGGCAAGGACTCGATGTCCGGCACGTTCGAGAGCCTGACCGTACCGCCCACGCTCGTCTCCTTCGCGGTCACGACGGCGAAGACGGCGGACATCCTCCCGAACGAGTTCAAAGCCGCGGGACACGACGTCGTCCTCCTGCGGCCCGATCATGACGCCGACGGTCTGCCCACGGCGGAGAGCCTCAGGCGGCTGTACGCCGACGTACACGCGCTCACGTCGTCCGGCGCCGCCCTCGCCGTGTACACGCCGGGGTACGGCGGCACGGCGGAGGCCGTCATGAAGATGTGCCTCGGCAGCCGCGTCGGCTTCCGATATGCCGACGGCCTGACCCCGGACGACATTTTCGGCTGCGCCTACGGCGCGTTCGTCGTGGAGCTGGCCCCCGGCGCGTCGGCACCGGCGTCGGCGAACGCCCTGCGTCTCGGCGTCACGACGGCGGATTACTCTCTCTCCTGCGGCGGCGAGACCGTGAACCTCGACGCTCTGCAGGCGATCTACGAGGGAAAGCTCGAGCCGGTCTACCCCTGCAACATCCAGGGCCGGACGAAGACCATCCCCGCCTTCTCATACGAGACGAAGACCCGCCCCGCCCCGATCACCGGCGCGGCGAGGCCCCGTGTGCTGATACCGGTGTTCCCCGGCACCAACTGCGAATACGACACCGCCGCCGCCCTGCGGGACGCGGGCGCGGAGCCGGAGATCATCGTCATCGCCAACCGCACGGCGGAGCACATCGCCCGCTCGGCGGACGCGTTCGCGTCGGCGCTCAAAACGGCGCAGGCGGTGTTCATCCCCGGCGGCTTCTCGGGCGGCGACGAGCCGGACGGCTCGGGCAAATTCATCACCGCGTTCTTCCGCAGCGGCGATGTAAAGGCCGGCGTGACGGAGCTTCTGGACAGCCGGGGCGGCCTGATGGCCGGCGTATGCAACGGCTTCCAGGCGCTCATCAAGCTCGGCCTCGTCCCCTACGGCAAGATCATCGACACGGACGAGACCTGCCCGACGCTGACCTTCAACACGATCGGCCGCCACCAGTCGCGGCTTGTGCGCACCCGCGTCTGCTCGAATCTGTCCCCGTGGCTCTCCGGCGCCGCGGTCGGCGACATATACACGGTGCCCATCTCCCACGGCGAGGGCCGGTTCCTCGCGTCGGAGGCGCTCGTATTGCAGCTCGCCGAAAACGGCCAGATCGCGACGCAGTACGTCGACCTCGACGGCAGGCCGACCGACGACGTGCGCTATAACCCGAACAACTCCGTATACGCGGTCGAGGGCATCACGTCCCCGGACGGGCGCGTATTCGGCAGAATGGGCCACTCCGAGCGCGTCGGAGCCGGCCTGTATAAGAACGTCGAGGGGGTATACGACACGCGTATGTTCCAATCGGCGGTGGACTATTTCCGCAAGGCATGAGAAGGAGGAAGAATCTATGGCCTATTTCTACAACGAACCGTCCCGCACCTTCAGCGAGTACCTGCTGATCCCCGGCTACACCTCCGAGGAGCACACCCCGGACAAGATCTCGCTCAAGACCCCGCTCGTCCGCTATAAAAAGGGCGAGGAACCGGCGATCACGCTGAACATCCCGCTGACCTCCGCGATCATGCAGTCCGTGTCGAACGACACGCTCGCCATCGCCCTGGCGAAGGAGGGCGGTCTGTCGTTCATCTACGGCTCCCAGTCCGTGGAGGACGAGGCCGCGATGGTCGCCCGTGTCAAGAATTACAAGTCCGGCTTCGTAGCGAGCGCGTCGAACGTCCGTCCCGACGCGACCCTCGGCGATATCCTCGCGCTCAAGCGCAAAAACGGCTTCTCCACCGTCGCCGTCACCGAGGACGGCACGTCGGACGGCAGGCTCTGCGGCATCGTCACAAGCCGCGATTACCGCGTCAGCCGCATGAGCGAGGACGCGGTCGTCGCCGACTTCATGACCCCGATCGAGAAGCTCGTCACCGCCGACGAGGGCGTCACGCTCAAGGAGGCGAACGACATCATCTGGGATCACAAGCTCAACGCCCTGCCCATCGTATCGAAGGACGGACGCCTGCGCTATTTCGTATTCCGCAAGGACTACGCGAGCCACAAGGAGAACCCCGACGAGCTGCTCGACCACGAAAAGCGCTATCTCGTCGGCGCGGGCATCAACTCCCGCGATTACGCCGAGCGCGTCCCCGCCCTCGTGGACGCCGGCGCGGACGTGCTGTGCATCGACTCGTCCGAGGGCTATTCCTGCTGGCAGAAGTACACGATCGACTGGATCCGCGAGCGCTACGGCGACAGCGTCAAGGTCGGCGCGGGCAACGTCGTCGACAAGGACGGCTTCCGCTTCCTCGCCGAATGCGGCGCGGACTTCGTGAAGGTCGGCATCGGCGGCGGCTCGATCTGCATCACCCGCGAGACGAAGGGCATCGGCCGCGGTCAGGCCACGGCGCTCATCGAGGTCGCCCAGGCCCGGGACGAATATTATAAGGAGACCGGCGTCTACGTGCCCATCTGCTCCGACGGCGGCATCGTCTACGACCACCACATCACCCTCGCGCTCGCGATGGGCGCGGACTTCATCATGCTCGGCCGCTACTTCGCCCGCTTCGACGAAAGCCCCACGCCCAAGCTGAACATCAACGGCACCTACGTCAAGGAATACTGGGGCGAAGGCTCCAACCGCGCCCGCAACTGGCAGCGCTACGACATCGGCGGCGCGGAGACGCTCTCCTTCGAGGAGGGCGTGGACAGCTACGTCACCTACGCCGGCGGCCTGCACGAGAACGTCCAGAAGAGCCTGTACAAGGTCAAATCCACGATGTGCAACTGCGGCGTCAGGACGATCGCCGAGCTGCAGCGCGACGCGAAGCTCACGGTCGTATCCGCCACCAGCATCGTGGAGGGCGGCTACCACGACGTCACCCTCAAAACCACCAGCGGCATATAATACTTTTTCTTGTAAGAAAAAGTATCAAAAAGAACTTTGTATTCGCTTCGAAGAGACAGCGTTTCCAAGGCTTTGCGCCCGGTAACGAGACGAAGATTTAATGGGATACCAGTATAAACAGCGCGTATTCGGCGCTCAAAGGAGAAAACATCATGACCGATATCGAAATCGCCCAGGCGTGTAAAATGCGGCACATCCGTGAAATCGCCGAAATCGCGGGCGTGGACGAGCAGTATCTCGAGCAGTACGGCAGCTACAAGGCCAAGGTCGACACCCGTATGCTCCGCGATCTCGCCGACAGGCCCGACGGCAGGCTCATCCTCGTGACCGCGATCACCCCGACCCCGGCCGGCGAGGGCAAGACGACGACGTCCGTCGGTCTCACGGACGGTCTGAGGAAGCTCGGCAAAAACGCGATCGTCGCCCTGCGGGAGCCGTCCCTCGGCCCCGTATTCGGCATCAAGGGCGGCGCGGCCGGCGGCGGCTATGCCCAGGTCGTGCCGATGGAGGACATAAACCTCCACTTCACCGGCGACTTCCACGCCATCGGCGCGGCGAACAACCTCCTCGCCGCTATGCTCGACAACCACATCCAGCAGGGCAACGAGCTTGGCATCGACGTAAAGCAGATCACATGGAAACGCGCCGTGGACATGAACGACCGCCAGCTCCGCAATATCGTGGACGGTCTCGGCGGGCGGATGCAGGGCGTCCCCCGGGAGGACGGCTTTGACATCACGGTCGCGAGCGAGGTCATGGCCGTGCTCTGCCTTTCGGAGGACATCGCCGACCTCAAGGCCCGGCTCGGCCGCATCATCGTGGCCTACACCTTTGACGGAAAGCCCGTCACCGCCCACGACCTCCGGGCCGAGGGCGCGATGGCGGCGCTTCTGAAGGACGCCCTCAAGCCGAACCTCGTGCAGACGCTCGAGGGCACGCCGGCGTTCATCCACTGCGGCCCGTTCGCGAACATCGCCCACGGCTGCAACTCCATTACGGCCACCCGCATGGCCCTCAAGCTCTCGGACTACACGGTCACGGAGGCCGGCTTCGCCGCCGACCTCGGCGCGGAGAAGTTTCTCGACATCAAGTGCCGCATGGCCGGTCTGACCCCGGCTGCGGTCGTCATCGTGGCGACCGTGCGCGCGCTCAAGTACCACGGCGGCGTGGCGAAGGCCGACCTGAACGAGGAGAATCTCGAAGCCCTCGAAAAGGGTCTGCCGAACCTCCTGCAGCACGTCGACAACATCAAAAACGTCTTCGGCCTGCCCTGCGTCGTGGCCGTGAACGCCTTCCCGACCGACACGGCGGCGGAGCTTGCGCTCGTGCAGGCAAAATGCGCGGAGAAGGGCGTGAACGCCCGCCTGTCCGAGGTCTGGGCGAAGGGCGGCGAGGGCGGCAAGGCCCTGGCCGAGGAGGTCGTGCGGCTCTGCGAGGAGCCGAACAGCTTCCGCCCGTCCTACGAGCTTGACCGCCCCATCACGGAGAAGCTCGAGACGATCTGCCGCCGCATCTACCGCGCCGACGGCGTGACCCTCACGCCGAACGCGAAGAAGCAGGCGGCGCAGCTCGAGGCGCTGGGCTTCGGCGATCTGCCCATCTGCATGGCGAAGACGCAGTATTCGTTCTCCGACGACGCGGCGCTGCTCGGCGCGCCGAGAGGCTTCACGGTCACGGTGCGAAACCTCAGGGTCTCCGCCGGCGCGGGCTTCATCGTGGCGCTGACGGGCGATATCATGACGATGCCCGGCCTGCCCAAACGCCCCGCCGCCGAACGGATCGACGTGGACGAAAACGGCGTCATCTCCGGCCTGTTCTGACCGGCATGGACAAAACCGGCGGTAAACCCGCCGGTTTCGCCTTTTCAATTGTATTTCCCGGCGGACTGTGCTATAATACCGCAAGGTTTTCATACCCACCCCATCACATAAGGAGGAACACTGAAAATGGTTCGCAAATCCCTTTGCCTCATCCTGGCAATGGTTCTCTGTCTGTCGCTTCTGCCCCTGACGGCGCTGGCGGCGGAGGATGAGGCGCTTGTTCTGGACGTCGCCGGCGACGTGCTCGACGTGGACGGCGTCGCTTACGAGGCGGAAGCGCCCGAGGCGTATGAGCCGGAGGACGTCGACGTGTACGTCCCGGCCGACGACGCCTGGCTCGCCCTGGACGGCGATGAAGACGCCCCGATCTCCGGCGCCTGCGGCAACACCCTGTCCTGGGTGTTCGACGCCGCGACCGGCACGCTGACCGTCGCGGGCATCGGCACGATGTGGAACTTCACCTACAACGGCAGCACGACCTCGATCTCGGAGGACACCGCCGACTACGACACCCCGTGGATCGCCCACGCGGCCAACATCCGGCACGTCGTGATCGGCGACGGCGTCACCACCATCGGCAACTACGCCTTCGCGACCTGCGCAGCGCTGGAGGACGTACGTCTTCCGGACACGCTGCAGCGCATCGACACCCTCGCGTTCTTCGGCTGCGCCTCGCTCACGGCGGCCGACCTGCCCGACAGCCTTCTGACCGTCGGCGCCTACGCGTTCGCACGCTGCACGTCGCTCCGGTCCGTGACCCTCGGCGACGGCCTTCTGAACATCAGCAGCAACGCGTTCAACGGCTGCACGGCGCTCGAGAGCATCGCGATCCCCGCCGGCGTGGCCGCGATCAACGCCGCCACGTTCGCCGGCTGCACGTCGCTCAGAACCGTGTCGATCGCCGACGGCCCGAACGCCATCGGAAACGGCGCGTTCTACGGCTGCTCGGCGCTCGAGAGCGTCAACATCCCCGCCACCGTGACCGCGATCGGCGACAACGCGTTCAACGGCTGCGCGAGCCTCGCGTCCGTCACCGTACCCGCGTCCGTCAAGAGCATCGGCGCCTACGCGTTCGTGAACTGCACGTCGCTCGCCGACCTCACCCTCTCCGAGGGCGTCGAAACCATCGGCGCAAGCTGCTTCTCGTCCTGCTCCGGGCTGAAGAGCGTCGCCCTCCCCGAGGGTCTTGTGAGTGTCGGCAAGTCCCTGTTCTTCAACTGCTCCTCGCTCGAGAGCGTCACGCTGCCCTCGACCCTGACCACCCTGTCGGACGGTATGTTCTCCCGCTGCACCGCGCTGGCCGACGTGGTGATCCCCGACACCGTCACGGATATCGAAAAGGGCGCCTTCGCGTACTGCGAGAGCCTGAAGAGCATCGCCATCCCCGAGGGCATGACATACCTCAACGAGCACATCTTCTACAACTGCCGGGGCCTCGAGGAGGTCACCCTTCCCTCGACGCTGGAGGTCATCGGCCAGGGCGTGTTCGGCTATTGCTACGCGCTGAAAACGATCGAGATCCCCGAGGGCGTGACGGAGCTGGTGTATCACGCGTTCTATGCCTGCATCAGCATGAATACGATCTCCCTGCCGGAGTCCCTCCGCGTGATCGGAGAGGGCGCGTTCGATAACTGCTTCCTTCTCTGGTTCGTGAACTACGGCGGCTCCCCGTCCGAGTGGGCGGCGGTCGACGTCAGCCAGACCGGCAACGACTACCTCCTGCGCTGCTTCGTCACCTACGCGAAGGAGGACGGCGCGTACACGCTGAGCTTCTGGACGTGGGCGGACGACTACTCCACCGCCACGGCCACCTTCACCGGCACGGAGGACAACAGCCTCCGCACCGTCACGGCGTCCATCGCCGACCTCTCCATCGTCGCGGCGCTTGACGCGGTGACGGAGGACGGCGCGCCCGTCGCCGTGTCCCACACCGACGAGGCCACCGGCAATACGACGAACCTCGTCACCTACACCGCGACCGTCATCGGCCCGGACGGCAATATCTACTCCGACGCGCAGGACGTCTACGGCCTGTTCGGCGGCTGGTATAAGGACGCCGCGTTCACCGATGGCTACACCGCCCAGCCCGCCGAGGGCGAGGCCGCGTATGCCCGTCTCGTCGATCCCGCGATCCTTACCGTCCGCTTCCAGATCCCGACCGGCACGTCCTACGCCGACGCGTCCGCCCGTCTGCGCGTCGTCACGACGGTCGACACCCTCGACTACGCCGCCGTCGGCTTCGGCATCTCCTACATCCGCCCGTCCACCGGCACCGCCGCGAACATCTCCGCGCAGACCTCCAAGGTCTACGCGAGCCTCAACGGCGGCGGCGAGGTGTTCCGGCCCTCGCTCTTCTCCCCGGATTCCGTCTACTTCTGCACATACATCCTCAACGCGCCGAACGCCCTGTTCGACACCGCGCTGACCGTCACGCCCAACTGGACGACGATGGACGGCACGGTCGTAAACGGCACGGCCCGCACCTACACCATCAGCCAGAGCGGCTCCTTCGTGAACGCCTGAGCCGATTGAAGCCCCCGCATCCCGCCCGCGCCCGGAGCAAAAAAGCCCCGGGCGCGGTTTTTTGCGGCTTTCGTATTAACAATTTGTTTACGCATCGAAAAAAGCGTGGTAATATAATTGCGTTATGCACTGCGATAATACGGAAGAAGGACGGATACAGCCATGAGCAAGAAGGCGCTTGTCGTGGAGGACGACGGCAACATTGCCGAGCTTCTGCGTTTATATCTCGAGAAGGACGGGTTTGAGGTCACCTGCGCCGCGGACGGCGGCAAGGGTGTGGAGCTTGCGGCCAGCCTGCGGCCGGACGTGATGCTGCTCGACATCATGCTGCCGGTCAAGGACGGCTGGCAGGTGCTGCGGGAGGTGCGGTCGTTTCTGTCCGCGCCGATCGTGATGCTGACCGCGAAGGGCGAGACCGAGGACAAGGTCGCCGGCCTCGAGCTGGGCGCGGACGACTACGTCACAAAGCCCTTCGAGGCGCAGGAGCTTCTCGCCCGCATCCACGCGGTCATGCGCCGCACCGCCGGGCCGGACGAACCGGCCGCGAAGCGGCTCGAATTCGACAAGCTCGTCATAAACCTCGACTCCTACGAGCTGGTCGTGGACGGCACGAAGGTGGAGGCCCCGCCGAAGGAGATGGAGCTTCTGTATCATCTCGCGGCCACGCCGAACCGTGTGTACACGCGCAACCAGCTTCTCGACGAGGTGTGGGGCTTCGACTACTTCGGCGACTCCCGCACCGTGGACGTACATATCAAGCGCCTGCGTGAAAAGCTGGAGGGCGTCTCCGACCAGTGGCGGCTCAAGACCGTCTGGGGCGTCGGATACAAATTCGAGGTCGGCGCGGCCTGAAAGTATCAAAAAGAACTTTGTATTCGCTTCGAAAAGACAGCGTTTCCAAGGCTTTGCGCCCGGTAACGAGACGAAGCTTTTAATCGGAGAACAGTATGAAAGCGAAGGGCAGCGTATTTTTCAAGGATTTCGTCATCACGGTCTGCGTATTCACGATGTGCTTTGTCGCGTTCGGGATGGCGACGCTGGCCGCCGGGCGGATGGTGCTCATCCGGGAGCAGCGGGAGCGGCTTTACGCCAGCGCCGAGGAGGTGCAGCTTCTGGCCGAGGCCGTCAGCACACAGGCCGAGCTCAACGGTCTTGAGCTGCGAATGAGCCTCGCCGCGATCTCCCAGTGCGCCGGCATCCACATATTCCTCTGCGACACAAACGGCGTCGTGCTCACAAGCTCCGACGCCGTGCGCGTATCGCCGTACATCGGCCTGCAGCTCAGCCCCGCCGTACTGGCGGGTGCGGCGGCGTCGGAGCCTTACGAGACGTTCGGCACCCTCGACGGCTTCTACGAGACGAAGCATTTCGTCGTCTCCCGGCCGATAGGCGGCGAGACGGGGACGGCGGTCGCGGGGTACGTGTTCGTCTCGAGCGAGGCCAGCGGCGTCCTCTCTGCCTGGGGGGAGTTCATCTGGCTGTATCTCGTGCTCGCGGCGGTCATCCTCGCGCTCGCGGCGACGATGCAGTATCTGCGCTACCGGCGGATGTCCCGCCCGCTGCGGGAGATGGCCGAGGCCGCCGACCGCTTCGCCCGCGGGGACTACTCCGCCCGCGTCAGCCCCTACGACAAGGCCGACGAGATCGGCCTTCTGACCGAGGCGTTCAACTCGATGGCCGAGAGCCTGTCACGCAACGAGACCCGGCGCAGCGAGTTCATCGCGAACGTATCGCACGAGCTTCGCACGCCGATCACGACGATATCCGGCTTTGCCGACGGCCTTCTGGACGGCACGATCCCGCCGTCGCAGGAGCGGCACTACCTCGAGACGATCTCCGCCGAGACAAAGCGCCTCAGCCGCCTCGTGCGCAGTATGCTCGATATGTCCCGTCTGCGCGACGGGGCCGCCGTACGCATGGAGCGGTTTGATCTCAGCGAGATGGTCGTGCAGACCGTCCTCAACTTCGAGGAACGCGTCGAGGCGAAGCATCTCAGCATGGAGCTGAATATGCCCGAGGCGCGCATATTCGTCCGGGGTGATGAGGACGCGCTGACGCGGGTGGTGTACAACCTCGTCGACAACGCGATCAAATTCGCCGACGAGGACACGGCGCTCGTCATCAGCGTCTGGAAGGAGAACGGCAGGGCGTTCACCTGCGTGCAGGACACCGGCGCCGTGATCCCGCCCGAGGAGCTGCCGCTCATCTTCGACCGGTTCCACAAATCCGACAAGTCGCGATCCCAGGACCGGGACGGCGTGGGCCTCGGCCTGTACATGGTGCGGGAGATCATCGCGGCCCACGAGCAGGATATATTCGTCACAAGCGAGAACGGCGTGACCGCCTTCACCTTCACGCTGGCCCTCGCGGACAATACATGAGGAGACGGAGCATGGACGATTACACCTACAAATACGGCCGCTGGCGCGTCCCGGCCCCGGACGACGCGCCGGAGCCTGACAGCACACCGGAGCCGGACGCCGCGCCCATCCCGGACAGCACGCCGGAGCCGGACGCCGCGCCC
>CAJOFW010000014.1:0-7378 GCA_905234005.1 uncultured Oscillospiraceae bacterium | reverse complement strand
GGAGCCGGACGTCGCGCCCGCCCCGGACAGCACGCCGGAGCCGGACGCCGCGCCCATCCCGGACAGCACGCCGAAGCCGGACGCCGCGCCCGCCCCGGACAACACGCCGGAGCCGGACGACAGCGGCGAACCGCCCGCCCCCGCTCCCGTCCGGTACAGCGTGCCGAACGGCGAAGCCGTGACGGTCGAACGCCCGGCGGCGGACAAATCGCACCCCGTCCGCAACACGATCCTGATCGTACTCGCGCTCGCGCTCGTCATCACGACCGGCCTGTTCATCCGGCGGCTGACGCTCGAAAACGCCCTTCTGCGCGGACAGGTGGCGGCGGCGTCCGCCCGGACGGTTCCGTCGGACGGCGCGGACAGCGGCGGCGACAGCGGCGACGCCTACCGGAGCTATCGCGAATATTTCGAGAACTATTACAGCACGTCCGACAGCGTGGAGCTTCCCCGTGCCGACGTGGGCACGGGCGTGACGGTGACGCTCTCCCCGAAGCCGGCGCAGGAGCTGAGCCTTGCGGAGATCTACGAGCGCGTAAGCCCCGCCGTCGTGGGCGTGACCGCCCGCGTAAACGGCCGGGACTACAGCTGGGGCACCGGCGTCGCGTTCACGCCGGACGGCTACATCATCACGAACACGCACATCATCGCGGGCTGCGACGGCGCGTCCGTGACGTTCCCGGACGGGACGGAGTACGACGCGCTTCTCGTCGGCTCGGACAGCGCGAGCGACATCGCCGTGCTCAAGATCGACGGGGAGAATCTGCCTTACGCCGAATTCGGCGATTCCTCCACGCTCCGCGTCGGCGACGCGGTCGCGGCGATCGGCAACCCCCTCGGCGAGGCGTACGCGGGCACGTTCACGAACGGCATCATCTCCGGCATCGACCGCAGCGTGTCAAACAACGGCTACAGCATGACGCTTCTGCAGACGAACGCCGCCCTGAACGAGGGCAACTCCGGCGGGCCGCTTCTGAACGCCTGCGGGCAGGTCGTCGGCATCACGAACATGAAGATCATGTCCTCGTATTTCTCGACGGTGGAGGGCATCGGCTTCGCGATCCCGTCCGCGGTGGTGAAGGAGATCGCCGACCAGCTCATCGAGTACGGCGTCGTCATGGGCAAGCCGACGATCGGCATCACGGCGGGGCCTGTCAGCGCCGAGGCGATGGAGCTGTACGGCCTGCCCGCCGGCGTGTACGTCGCGACCGTGAACGAGAACGCCGACGCGTACGCCAAAGGCGTCCGTCCCGGCGACGTGATCACGGAGGTCAACGGCACGCCGGTCACGACCGTCGCCGAGGTCAACGCGATCAAGGACGGCCTCGCCGTCGGCGACACGCTCACGCTCACGCTCTGGCGCGAGGGCGAAACCTTCACACTCGACATCGCCCTCGTGGACAGCAGCATCATAAACTGACAAAAAAACAGGAGAGAGTATGACACAGGCAATCGGATTTGATTCGGAAAAATATCTGCGCCTTCAGTCGGAGCAGATTCTCGAGCGCGTCGGTCACTTCGGCAAGCTGTATCTCGAGTTCGGCGGCAAGCTCTACGACGACTACCACGCCTCCCGGGTGCTGCCCGGCTTCGCGCCGGACAACAAGCTCAAAATGCTCGAGCAGCTCAGAGACCGGGCGGAGATCATCATCGTGATTTCCGCCGAGGCGATCGAGCAGCAGAAGATGCGCGGCGACCTCGGCATCACCTACGAGGAGGACGCCCTGCGTCTGCGGGAGGTTTTCGCGAAACGCGGCTTCTGCGTCGGCACGATGGTCATCACGAAGTACGAGGGCCAGCCGGCGGCGGTGAAGTTCCGGCAGAAGCTCGAGGCGCTCGGCATACGGAGCTGCTGCCACTACAACATCGCGGGCTACCCCTCGAGCATCCCGCTCATCGTCAGCGACGAGGGCTACGGCAAGAACGAGTATATCGAGACGAGCCGGGAGCTTGTCGTCGTGACGGCCCCCGGCCCGGGCAGCGGCAAGATGGCGACGTGCCTGTCGCAGCTCTACCACGAGAACAAGCGCGGCGTCAAGGCCGGCTACGCCAAATTCGAGACGTTCCCGGTCTGGAACCTGCCCCTGCAGCACCCGGTAAACCTCGCGTACGAGGCGGCGACCGCCGATCTCGACGACGTGAACATGATCGACCCCTACCACCTCGAGGCGTATGGCCGCACGGCGATCAACTACAACCGTGACGTGGAGATCTTCCCGGTGCTCCGGGCGATCTTCGAGAGCATCCTCGGCGAGTGCCCGTACAAGTCCCCGACCGACATGGGCGTGAACATGGTCGGCTTCGCGATCTCGGACGACGCGGTCTGCGGCGAGGCGGCGAAGCAGGAGATCATCCGCCGCTACTTCCAGACGGCCGTGGCCGTGAAGCGCAGCCTCGCGCCGAAGGAGGAGCTGTACAAGCAGGAGCTTCTGATGAAGAAGGCCGGCTGCCGTCCGGCGGACAGGGCCGTCGTGAGCCGGGCGCTGCTCAAGGAGGAGCTGACCGGCAAGCCCGCGATGGCGCTCGAGCTGCCCGACGGACGCATGGTCACGGGCAAGACGAGCGACCTTCTCGGCCCCGCGTCGGCGGCGCTGATGAACGCGCTGAAGCTCGCCGCCGGCATCGACGAGGCGGAGAACCTCGTGAACGCCGCGGCCATCGAGCCGATCCAGACGCTCAAGACGCGGTATCTCGGCGGCCACAACCCCCGCCTGCACACGGACGAGACGCTGATCGCGCTGTCGATGAGCGCGTCGAAGAGCGACCTTGCCCGTCAGGCGATGGAGCAGCTCCCCGCCCTGCGCGGGGCGCAGGCGCACTCGACGACGATGATGTCCTCGGTCGACGAGACCGTCTTCCGCAAGCTCGGCATCCACCTCACCTGCAGCCCGGTGGTCGAGGAAAAGGAGACATGACCCTCGCCGAACAATACACGGAGGCGTTCCCCTTATCGGGAACGCCTCCGTTTTTTGCCGCCGGACGCTGCTTCATACCGTTCTCTGGTTGACAGCTTCTTTTCGTTACCGGGCGCAAAGCCCCGGAAACGCTGTCGTTTCAAAGCGAATACACAGCATTACCGCCGGACGATGTTCTGCGAGATCTCGCCGAGGGCGTCGGCGGCCTCCATGGCGCAGCGTGCGCTGCGGGCGAGGTCGCACAGGCTCACCATGCCGATCACGCGCCCGTCCTCGAGCACGGGCAGGCGGCGCACCTGATCGGCGCCCATGGCGTGGGCGGCCGTTTCCGCGTCCTCGTCGGCGCGGCAGGTCGTAATGCCCCGGCTCATGATCTCCCGCACACGCGTATCCGACGGCTCGAGATCGGCCGCGACGCAGCGTGTCACGATATCGCGGTCGGTGATCATCCCCCGCAGCCGTCCCCCGTCGTCGCACACCGGGAGCGCCCCGAGGTTGTGCCGGGTCATCAGCCGCGCCGCCGCCGCGACCGGCTCCTGCTGCGTGATCGTGACCGTCGGCTCCGTCATGAGCTCACGTACCTTCATACTGCTGCCTCCTGAATCGTTTTCTACCGAAAGTATGCGCCCCCCGCCCCGGAATTATACTTTTTCTTTCGGCAAAAATACCACCGGGCGAGCCTGGGCGAGCCTCTCGCGCCGACCAAACCCGGCATAGCCGGGTGCGATAAGCGCGAGTAACCCTGTTCAGCACCCGTCGGGTGCTGAACAGCTATAAAGAACCGGCCCGACGGCGGCGGCGAAGGCGCGGACGGCGGCCAGCGCCTCGTCGAGCGTATTGCCCGCCGTGCCGACCTCGAGCAGGAGGCTGCCCGTCGTGAGCTGCTGGTTGTAGCGGTAATCGCACACGACGATCGGCCGCATGAGCGTGTCATACCGTTCGAGCACGGCGGTCTGGAGCGTGAGCGCGAGCTTCAGATTCTCGCGCCAGAGCGGATGCTCGAGATTCACGTCCGTGCCCATCACGAACATACACTGCGCCGCCGTCTCCCCGTCCGCGTCCGCGACGGTCTTGTACATGACCTCGTCGTCGCCGAGGGCGTCCCGGTGCAGGTCGATCACGAGCGCGATGCCCGGATACGCCGCGAGGTACTCCGCGATCGTCTCGCCCGACGCGGCGTAGGAGCCGTTGTAGCTCGGATAGTCGTGGATCGTCGTATCGTGCAGCACCCGCAGCCCGTACGCCTCCAGCGCCGCCGCCAGCTCGTCCCCCACCCGCACGACGCTGTACGCGGGATCGGTCGTGCGATAGTCGCCGCAGGCGTCGTACTCGCCGCCGGGCACCGGCGCATACGCCTCGGTCGTGTGGGTGTGTACGATCAGGATCTGGTACCCGTCCGCCGGCAGCGTGAGCGAAACGCCCTCCGCCAGCAGCGCCGCCTCGTCGAGGCTGTAATATGTATGGTTGTCGATGAGACTGTCCGACGTGATCGTGACCGGCGCCGCGCCGCCGTCCGGCGTGGGCGTGGGTGTTGGCGTGGACGACGCCGCCGTCTCCGGCGTGGGCGAGGCCCCCGGCGTCGCGTCCTCGATGTCCGCAGGCGACGGACTTTCAAGCGGCGGCTCCTCCGTCCCCGCCGGCGCCGGCGTCACGGTCAGCGCCGCCGCCGTATCGGCGGACGCCACGTTGCCCGCCATCACCGGGATCGCGCCGGACAGGACGCCGAGACTGATAAAACAAAACAGCAGAAGGACGGCGGATACGATGTTGCGCTTCATGCGGCTGCCTCCCTTTCGGTCGTAACGCGTTTCATGGAAGCTTATGCGCCGCGCCGTCCGTTTATGAATAATTCGCGGCAAAAACTTTGCGACACAAAAGCGCCCCGTTCGCGCCCGCCGCGTCCGGAACGCCCCTCGACGGTATATACAGGCGGGCAAACCGGTTGCGTTTTGGCATTATGCCGCCCCCGGCGCAGACAGGCCCGGGTGGGGGACGGCGGCGGGCAGACGCCGGGCAAAACCCACGGCGGTGGTGTGAAAGTGTCGCCTCCGCGCCGTTTTCGCCCCGGTACGACGGTGCGGTCGGCCGGCGCGGGGCATAAAGCCGTTGACATAACGGAGCACAAAAATCGGTTTTTATTTTACATAATTTATGATTATCGTAAAAGACCCGTTTTCGACAGAAACGAATTTTTCGCATCGCGAAGATGGATTGTTGGGTTCGGTCGACCCGGATGCCACAAGATGTAGGTCGAGTTTTGGGGAATATGCGCATAATTGTCGCTATTTCTTGTGTATTAGTGTCTTTTATACACAATGCCGATTGTTTTCGCGTTTTTGGATTCGGTATAATAAGCATATAAATGAATCGTCAGGAAGGATTTCCTGCACAAACCCACGCAGGCCCGGGAAAGGAGGCGGCTTCTATGAACAGACGGTTGGTGGAGATCGTGACGGCGCTTGTCTGCACGGTTTTTCTGGTGGCCGGCGTTGCCGGCGGCGTCGTGTTCGCGCGCGGCGCGGAAGAGGGAATAAACACGGCGGCGGCCTCAGACGAGCCGCCCGGCGGGGCGTATGAGGAGCTGTCGACGCCCCTGCCGACCGATGTGACCGACAGCCGCACCGCTGTGCCCTGGTATCGGGACGGCGCGGAGCGCGGGGTCTGCCCGATCCGAAACGGCGTGCCGTATGTGGACGCGCAGGCGCTGTGCGCCGCCCTCGGCCTCGATGTGACGACCCGTGTGTCAGGCTCGTCCTACACCCTCGTCGGCGACGCCGCGATCCGGGCGGACGATGGGGAATGCTGGTTCCGCTGCGGGGGGCGCTGCGTCTATGTGCCTGACGGCGTGTACGCCCTTGACGGACACCTCTACCTCCCCCTCGACGCCCTTGCGGACTGTCTCGGCGTGACCGTCTGGCTCGACCCGGCCGCGTGGCAGATCACGGTCGGCGGCGAGGCCTCGCCGCCGGACGGCAGCGAATCGTACTGCGACGAGACGGATCTCTACTGGCTCTCCCGCGTCATCAGCGCCGAGGCCGGCGGGGAGCCGTTCGAGACGCAGCTCTACGTGGGCGGCGTGATCCTGAATCGCGTCGCGGACGAGAGCTTCGGGGGCAGCGTGTACGACGTAATTTTTGAAAAGAACCAGTTCGACGTGGTCATCAACGGCATGATCTACATGGAGCCGGAGGAATCCGCCTGCGTCGCCGCCTGCCTCGCCCTCGAGGGCGTCGACGTCACGGACGGGTCGCTGTATCTGGACTGATACACGTCCCCGCCCTTGCCACGCGCCCGCCGCGTATGCTATACTGGCATCGCGGCAGACATCATCTTCAACCGAAAAGACGCGCCGCCCGGCGCGTCTTTTTATCGTATATGAATCAAGGAGCGAACATGGAGGAAATACTGCGTGACGGCCTTGCGGCCCTCGGCGTACCGGCCACGCCCGAGGCGGTGCGGACGCTCTGCGGATACGGGCGGCTGCTGACGGAGAAAAACGCCGTGACGAATCTCACGGCCATCCGGGACGAGGCGGACGCGGCGCGGCTGCACTTTCTCGACAGCGCCGCCCTGCTCACGGTCGCGGACTTCACCGGCCGGAGCGTGCTGGACGTCGGCTCCGGCGCGGGTTTTCCGGGCGTGCCTCTGCGCGTTCTGGGCGAGGGCGTCCGGCTGACCGTGATCGACAGCGTGAAGAAGAAGACCGATTTTGTACAGGAATCGTGCCAGGTGCTCGGCATCGACGACGTGACGGTTCTCCGGGGCCGGGTCGAGGAGCTGCCGGCGCTGCGAGAGCGCTTCGATATCGTCGTGAGCCGGGCCGTCGCCGAGCTGACGCTGCTGGCCGAGCTGTGCCTGCCGCAGGTGAAGCCGGGCGGGCTGTTCATCGCGATGAAAGGCCCCGACTGCGGCGCGGAGGTCACCGCCGCGAAAAACGCCGTCGGCGTGCTGGGCGGACGTGTACGCGATACCGTTCGCTACACGATCCCCGGCACGGACATCGTCCACGCCGCCGTCGTCGTCGAAAAGACGCGCCCCACCCCGCCGCAATACCCCCGCCGCTACGCCCAGATGAAAAAGAAGCCCCTCACATAGGAAATCGTTCCCGCAAACCGCGACGACACGCGGTTTTGAATATTGACAAATTGTAATATAAAGGTATAATAATAGAATCAGGATTGTAAAAAACGGTCACGCAAATCGCGTGCGACCGCCAAAATGTCAATATGAGGAGAACTGCCCATGAAAACCAAACGGACAATCACAAGGCTCCTGAGCGCGCTGCTTGTGCTCACGCTGGCCGCGGCGCTCTGCACCGCCGGATTTGCCAGCGCGGCGGCGGACGGGGAGCCTGACGTCTGGCCCGTCGTCGAGGGCGAGGGCGCGGGCGAGGGCGAAAACGAGCTGCCCGTCATCGAGTACGACGAACCCGCCGAACCGGCGGAGGACGAAGCCGGCAGCGA
>CAJOFW010000013.1:18583-20843 GCA_905234005.1 uncultured Oscillospiraceae bacterium | reverse complement strand
GCGTATATACGGGCGAGATCCATGTGACGCCCATCACAGGAGCCAGCATAGAAGCAAGCTCCGGCCTCACCTGAGAGATAAACACAGCTGAAGTCCCATACGTTCCGGCAGGAGCGCATGGGACTTTACTAAATAGCAAAACAAAGCTATGGATCAGCAATCGGACCTCGGGATCTATCCTGTGTGGGTCCGTCTTTCGGCCATCCGATGCTTGAGCTTTTCGACCCGGGCAAGGGTCCCGTTCGGGTCGTTCACCTTTATCTCTATACCCTTCCGTGCGAGCTTCTCCTCTACATGGAAGCGCTTCAGTTCCTCTGGGGCGAAGACCCATTTGGTGTTACGATCGGAAAAGGCCACATAGGTCAGAAAGCCCAGAATGAAGCCCGTGGCGGTTATTGTGTAAATGATCCCGGCGGCCCATGTTCCGCCGGAGGCAAGACGGTGGATCGTGATGTACCGGATGTACGTCACACCGACGGGGATGTGGAGCAGGATGACCGCGCCCAGCCCTGGGTTGTAGATACTTTTCAACTTGATGTTCGTCATGATCCCGTGGACCGCGAACTGCATCATGCCCATCAGCATGGGGGCGATCCCCAGCCAGATCACCTGGGGGAACAGGATCGGCAGCAGGTAGATGACATAAGCGAAAAACACGTTCGTGAACATGGCGGAGAACTGGTTCAGGGGGTAGCGGTCCGGGATGTCGCTGCCCTGCAGGACCCGGTTCATGATAGACGGCTCGCCGCCGGGGCATCCGTATTCCTCAAACTGATGCAGGAGCATGGCGATAAAGCTGATGGTGTTCAGCCGCAGGAGCACCGACATATTTCCCCAGCGGATGAGCAGCGCAGCGAGGGCGAAGATCGAGACAAACAGGCCGATGGTATACCAATGGCGGCATACGAATTTCATGGAATCACCTCATATCACATATTGCACAACAACATGTTGCATGATATGATTATACCAAGGCCGAAGTTGATCATCAACCGACAATCCCATGGTCGAGTGTTGCATGATATACAGCAGGAGAAAACATGAACAAACAGCCGGAGCAGACAGCTCAGACACGCAGGAATTTGATAGACGCTTATTTTGCTCTTGTCGGAAAAGGCGAGGCGGCGTCTATCGGCGCGATCACCGGGCGGGCGGGGTACAACCGCTGTACCTTTTACCGCTATTTCGCGGACGCAGATGCCCTGCTGGAGCAGGTGGAGACGGAGCTTTATGACGAGTTCCGAAGCGTCGTAGGCGGCGACGCCTCCATGCCGGAGATGGTGATGGCCATGACCGGCATATACCAGAGAAACGGCGGATATCTGTCTGTCCTTTTGGGGCCGCATGGTGACCCAGGTTTCACGGCACGGGTGAAAGAGATTGTTTCCCCCATGGCCCGCGAGAGGTTTTCCGGTCCGACTGCAGCCGACCCCGTGACTGAGCTACGGGTGGAGTTCGTCCTCTCCGCTGTTCTGGCCACCGTGACAAAGTGGTATGAGTTGGGGCAGCCGATCACCGCATCAGAATTGGGAGCGCTGATGCTCGATCTTATGCGCAACAGCTTTTTTGGTGAGGAACGCTAGGGAAAAGGCCTTTGAACATAGAACTACACGCCATGGGAGGCGGTGCCATCACTTCACCGCCTCCCAACGTCATTCAGTTATCCAGCGGGTGGTAGTCCGTCACCTGCCGCAAATACGCCTCCGGGTCACCGTTGAGGATCAGGTCGGCGTATCCGACCGGGTCATTGTAGATCAAATAATCCAGCTCGGATCGCTCGAACATATTGGCCGCTACCTCGTCCTCAACGGCAATGGTGTCGATGGCAAGCATCATGCCATCCAGAAACTTGAGTTCCACGCAGGCGGTGTCCATGTTGTACTCACAGGAAATGATAGGCTTCATCGTGTGATCCCTCCTTAGTCAGAGACTTTAAGATACAAAAATAATCCGAACCCGTCTCCCACAAGGAAGATTTGGTTCGGATTATCTTGCTTTGGCACCCCAGAGACGGTTCGAACGTCCGACCCCTCGCTTAGGAGGCGAGTGCTCTATCCACTGAGCTACTGGGGCTTGTGTATAAAATTGTTCCTGCCAGACGGCAGGTCACCTTCGACTTGGGCGGCGGACGCTCCGGCCTGCTGAGCTGGCAGGGCACGGTACGCGTATGCGCGTACGCGCTCATACGCCGCCCGACTATTTTATAGCATGACCGGCCCCGTGTCAAGCGCGGAGCCGGTCATTTTTCAAAAATCCGGGG
>CAJOFW010000013.1:16453-18514 GCA_905234005.1 uncultured Oscillospiraceae bacterium | reverse complement strand
AGCGGGGCGTCGTTCAGGCACAGCTCGATGATCTGCCGGCCGATCGGGTCGAGGTCGTCCGCGAGGAAGGTCTGCGCCTGCTCCTTGAGGAAGTCGGTCAGGATCTTCGCGCCGGCGTCGTACCCGGCGAAGCCGAGCTTCGACTGCAGCTCCGGCCGCAGGAACGTGCGGCGGACGTACTGGCCGTCGATCTTCATCTCGTCGAGCGAATAGCCGAACAGCGGGCAGCGGGCCGGGACGAGGTGCTTCATGCGCACGGTGCCGTTGCGGCGGGCGAGGTATTCGCGGGTGAGCCATTCGCCCATGAAGCCGACGCGGTACGCGCCGATGTGCTGGTTCGGGATCATGATGTTCAGCGTCTTCGGCGTGTCGAGGAGCTGGTGGAGCAGGAGATTGGCCTGCGTGACCTTCCGGCCGGTGGAGAACGGCCAGTAGGAGCCGACGCCCTCGGCCTTGAGTCCGCTGCCGGCGTTCGAGTCGGCGATGGACGGGTTCTTAAACCCACGCGGGCAGACGAGCCGCCACAGCCACGCGATCGACGCGGGGACAAACTGCACCATGCCCATGACGCCGTAGTTCGGCTCGTCGACCGTGGAGGGCGGCATACGCACGCCGAACGAGCGGACGTTGACCTCCTGCGGCTCGCCGCCGGGGACGATGTTGTCGATCATGGAACGCGGGATGATGACGCGGGGATTCGAGCACGGCTTGCCGGTGGACTCGATGACGTGCTCCCAGATGAGGCAGGTGGCGCCGGGGGTGCCGTCCATGTTGAAGAACTCGAGCGGTTCGCTCGGGTGGATGCTGATGCGCTCATACATCGGGCTGTTGCCGTAGCACTTGTCGCCGTCCATGCGCAGGAACCAGCCGTCCTCCGCGTCCGCGATGACGAGGCGGCCGGAGCCGTTCTGCAGATCCTTGTGGACGAGGATCATGTCGTCCGCGATCGGGTGGATCTTGCACGTCTCGCCGAGGGGGATGTAGTAATCCTCGCCGCTGACCGTGTGCGTGCCGAGCAGAACCTTGCCGTCCGGCTCGCGGTGGATCTCCTCGAGCATTTCGCTCTTGCCGCCGCCGGAGGCGCCCTCGTGCATGAACACGACCTCGTTTTCATACGGCGTCTCGAGGATCGCGGCGGAGGCGTGGTCGGTGACCCAGCCCTCGTGCTCGCCGATGTCGAGCAGGACGGAGAACACGCCCTTTTTCGCGGACGGGCCGGGGTAGAGGTTGTAGGCGAAGACCTCGTGCAGCGTCTCGCTGCGCTGGTGGACGACGACCTGCTTGCCGTCGAAGTGCGTCAGCCGGAACGGCGGGGCGACGTAGATGATCGCCCGGGGCGTAAAGCCCGGCTCCACCTCGTGGATGCTGACGAAGCCCTGCATATTCGCGAGCGACAGCGCGAAAAACGCCGCGTTCGCCGGGCAGATCATCAGCGCGTCGTAGCCGTAGTAGCGGCCGCCGGCGTGGAAGGGGAGGATGATGTTGCCCTGCGTCTCAAACCACTGCATCGTCTCGGCGCGGAGGAGGGAGAAGTCGTAGCCGTACACGTCCCGGAAGCGGGGCTTGTCGGTCGGGAGGTCGTCGCCGATGCGCATGCAGTCGGGGTCGCGGCGGCGCATGTAGTCCTCCATGAAGTTGACGACGGGGCCGTTCTTGCAGCGGACGACCTCGGCCTCCTTGAAAAGACCCTTGCCGGGGATGTTGTACGACACGTCAAACTGCGAGCTGTGCGTCGGGCCGTAGCAAAGCTCCTCGAGCTGCTCCTTCGTCTCGGGATAGCAGCGCCAGGTGCACTTCGACAGCGCCTCGCTGATGTCGTCGGGCATATTGAAGCGGTTGAAGAACGAGTCAATTAACATGGTGTGTTGCCTTTCCAGTCTGTCACGGGCCAAAGCTGACCCAATGTTATGATTGATACGATTGTAACACGATCGGGCGATGAAATCTATCACCAACTGTCACAGATTTTGCCTGATTTTGTTGCTTATTTTTGTTTGCTATGGGAGCGAAGCCGGAATCTCCACAGAAACCCACGCCGAATTTGCGTTTTGCTTGACAACC
>CAJOFW010000013.1:0-16435 GCA_905234005.1 uncultured Oscillospiraceae bacterium | reverse complement strand
CGATGGCATCATGCGGCACTGCGAGTACATGACCGATTACACCTGCTCGGAGGTCATCTATTTCGACCTCGACGGCGACCGGGTGCGCAACGTGCGCTTTCTGGGCGGCTGCGACGGCAACCTCAAGGCCGTCTCGACGCTGGTGGAGGGCATGACCGTCTCCGAGATCGAGGGCAAGCTCGGCGGCATCCGCTGCGGGCGCAAGCCCACATCCTGCGGCGACCAGCTCGCCCGGGCGGTACGTCAGGCGTATGAGGACACACGGGCCGAGGCGTCCGTCAACGCGAAAGGAGACTGAAACCATGCAGGAAGTGTACGATTTCCTCAAAAAGTGCGGCATGTATTATCTTGCCACCGCCGAGGGCGACCAGCCCCGTGTACGCCCGTTCGGGACGATCGACATATTCGAGGGCGGGCTGTACATCCAGACGGGCCGCGGCAAGGACGTCGCCCGGCAGATGAACGAAAACCCGAAGGTGGAGCTGTGCGGCTTCAGCGACGGCAAGTGGATCCGTGTGACGGCCGAGGCCGCGCTGGACGACAACGTCGCCGCCGAGACGCATATGCTCGACGCTCACCCCGAGCTGAAGGCCATGTATCAGCCCGGCGACGGGAACACCGGCGTGTATCGCCTGTCAAACGGCACGGCGGTCGTAAGCTCCTTCACCGAGCCGCCCGTGACATACACCTTCTGATACGGCGCACGATACGAAGCATTCGCTTCCCCACGCAATCGCACATACACCGGGCGTACCGGCCAAACGGCGGTACGCCCGATATTTGTAACTGTTCGGAACCGCCGGTTCCGAACAGGGTTACTCGCGCTTATCGCACCCGGCTATGCCGGGTTTGGACGGCGCGAGAGGGTCGTCTTGCGGTATTTTTGCCGAAAAGCGAGGTTTCCGGCAAAAATGACTTTGAAGCAAAGCGCCTGCCGGCGCGCCCGATATTTATTGTACGCTGAGAATCGCGATCGTATCCCCGGACACGTCCGCCGGGCGTATGCGCAGGGACGCGAGGGAGAACCGCTCCGTGAGCGCCCGGACGTTTGCCCGGCGCTGGCCGGTCATGGCGCTGACGCGGCGCGGGTTGACGCCGAGGACGACGGACGCGCCGGGGCTTACGCCGGCGTCGGACAGCAGCGCCGCCGCCTTGCGGCGCATACGCTCCGAGCGCACCAGCTCGCCGAGCGCCGGGTGATAGGCCCCGCCGATGGCGGCGCCGCCCGAGAGCGTGTCGGTCGGGTTGAGGCCGAGGCGGATGACGGGGATGTCCGCCGCCTCGAAGACGTCGAGAATGTCCGCGCAGACGGCGACCGCGTCGGCGACCGTATGCTCGGCGTACGCGCCGGAGCGCCACAGCGCGGCGAGCGGCGTGTTCTCCATGATGACGGTCGGGTATACGCGCACGCCGTCCGGCCGGAGCGCCGCGAGACGCTCCGCCGTGCGGATATCGCTTTTCGCGTCCGCGCCGGGCAGGCCGGTCATCATCTGCAGCACGACATAAAAACCGGCGGCCCGGAGCCGCCGCGCCGCGTTTTCGGTGTCCGCCGCCGTGTGGCCGCGTCCGGACGCCAGAAGGACCGCGTCGTCCATCGACTGCGCCCCCAGCTCGACCGTCGATACGCCGTATCGGCGCAGACGCGTCAGCGCGTCGCCGTCGACCGCGTCGGGCCGGGTCGACAGGCGCACGGCGCGGAGCGTCCCGTCCGCGAGATACGGCTGCGCGGCCTTCAGCAGCGCCTCCTGCGTCAGCGGGTCGACCGCCGTGAAGCTGCCGCCGTACAGGGCAAGCTCCAGACCGGAAAAGCCGTCCCGCTTCGCCTGATCGCACGCCGATCGAACCGTATTGCCGTCCGCGGGAACGGCGCAGCCGGATATGCGGTTCTGGTCGCAGAACACGCAGTTGTTCGGGCAGCCGAGGTGCGGGATGAACACGGGCAGGATTCTGTTCCGGGGCATTTATACGTCCGCGCCGAGGCGTTTGAGGGCGTTTCGGGCGGCGGCCTGTTCGGCCTCCTTTTTGCTCTTGCCCTCGCCCTCGGCCCAGGCGCCGTCGTGCAGGGCGACGCGGGCGGTGAAGGTCTTGTTGTGATCCGGGCCGCTCTCGCCGACGATCCTGTACGACGGGGCCGTGCCGCCGTCCCGCTGCAGAAGCTCCTGCAGCACGGTCTTGTAGTCCGAGCGGGCGCGGTGCGCGCCGGGGCGCAGATCCTGCAGGACGTGCGCGAGGATGAACCGCTCGGCCGGCTCGATGCCGCCGTCGAGATAGATCGCGGCGATGATCGCCTCCACGCAGTCGGCCTGGATGGATACGCGGTCGCGGCCGCCGTTGCACTCCTCGTTCCTGCCGAGGCGGATATACCGCCTCAGACCGAGGGAGACCGCCGCCGCGTGCAGGCTCGTCTCGCAGACAAGCTCCGCACGCAGGCGGGTCATCTCACCCTCGGGCATGGCGGGGAACATCCGGTACAGCGTCCGCGCCGCGACGAAGCCGAGCACCGCGTCGCCCAGAAACTCGAGCCGTTCGTTGCTGCGAAGGCCCGTGCGCTCGTTCGCGTAGGAGCTGTGCGTCAGCGCGTTCTCGAGCAGGGAGGCGTCGCGGAAGGCATACCCGAGGCGGTCGGAGAGGGCGTCCATCAGACGTCGGCGTGGGCGCTGACGTATTCCACGAGATCGCCGACGGTGCGGAGCTTCTTCAGCTCCTCCTCGGGGATCTGATCCATGCCGAACGCGTCCTCCAGCTCCATGACCAGCTCGACGACGTCGAGGGAGTCGATGCCGAGATCGTCGATGAACGCGGTATCCTCGCTGATCGCGTCGGGGGTGAGGTCAAACTGTTCGCACATCATGCCTACGATTTTGTCGTACATAGTGATTATTCTCCTTTGCCGTTAAGCTTCATGTATTCGATATTCCGTTCAATGGCGCCGGCCACGTCCGCGTGGACGCAGGCGACGGCCTGTCGGATCGCGCCGTATATGGCCCGGTCGTCGGAGCTGCCGTGCGCCTTGACGACGGGCTTTGTGATGCCGAGCATCGGCGTGCCGCCGATCTCCGAGGGATCGAGCATGGCCTTCATGCCGGCGAGGTCGTTCTTGATTACGAGGGCCGCGAGCTTGTTTTTGGTGCTGGCGTAGAACACGCCCTTGAGCAGCGAGAACATGAACTTCGCCGCGCCCTCCACGGTCTTGAGCATGACGTTGCCCGCAAAGCCGTCCGCCACGAGCACGTCCATTTTGCCCGTGAACAGATCGCTGCCCTCGGCGTTGCCGATGAAGCATATGCGTCCTGCGTCCGACGCCTCCCTGAGCAGGGCGAACGCCGCCTTCTGCAGCTCGCCGCCCTTCGTGTCCTCGGCGCCGACGTTCAAAAGGGCGACGCGGGGGCGCTCGATGCCGAGCATGTGCTCGGCGTAGAACGAGCCCATGAACGCGAATTGCAGCAGATATTCCGGCGTACACTCGACGTTCGCGCCGGAGTCCATGAGCAGCACGCCCTTCCCGCCGTTCGGGAGCACCGGCCCCATGGCGGCGCGGCGGATGCCGCGTATGCGTTTGACGATCAGCGTCGCCCCGGTCAGGAGCGCGCCGGTGCTGCCGGCGGACACGACGGCGTCGCCCTCGCCGTTTTTGAGCATCGTGAGCGCGACGGTCATGGAGGCGTCCTTCTTTACGCGGCACGCGGTCGCGGGGTCGTCCTCCATCGTGATCACGTCGGGCGCGTGCCTTATACGGATACGCGGCTCGTTTTCCGCGCCGCAGTCGGTAAGACAGGCGGCGATATCGCTTTCGCGGCCGACGAGGACGACGTCGACGTCCGGCAGCTCGCGCACGGCGCTGACCGCGCCGGCCACGACGGAACGGGGGGCGTTGTCGCCGCCCATGGCGTCCAGAATGATGGTCATGTCCTGAAATCCTCCCTTCCGACGAGCGCGTCGATGACGGCAAGGGAGCGCTGCGCGATGCGGGTGTTCTTCTCACGCTTGCCGCGTATGCGCTCGGGATACGGCTCGATGATGCCGAAGTTTATGTTCATGGGCTGGAAATCGCCGGTGACCGCGCCGTTTTCGATGTACAGCGCGAGCGCGCCGATCGCGGTCGTGCGCGGAAAATCGAGCGGCGGCAGGCCCTTTATGCGGCGTGACAGCTCGAGCGCCGCGAGCATGCCGGACGCGCAGGACTCGACATAGCCCTCCACGCCGGTGAGCTGCCCGGCGAAGCACAGCCGCCCGTCCGAGCGGAGGCGGTAGTACCGGTCCAGCATATGCGGGGAATTGATGAACGTGTTCCGGTGCATCTTGCCGTAACGCAGGTATTCCGCGTTTCGGAGCGCCGGGATCATGCCGAATACGCGCCGCTGCTCCGGGAACGTCAGGTGTGTCTGGAAGCCGACGAGGTTGTACACCGAGCCCTCGTCGTTGTCGCGGCGGAGCTGTACGACGGCGTAGCAGCTCTGCCCGGTGCGGGGATCGCGCAGGCCGACGGGCTTCAACGGCCCGTATCGCAGCGTGTCCTCGCCGCGCCGCGCCATGACCTCGACGGGCATGCACCCCTCGAAGACGCCGGCGTCCTCAAACCCGTGCACCGGGGCCTGCTGCGCCGCGGCAAGCTCGCGCACGAACGCCGTGTACTCGTCCCTGTCCATCGGGCAGTTGATGTAATCGGCCGTGCCCTTGTCGTACCGGGAGCCGAACCACGCCCTGTCCATATCGACGCTGTCGAACGCCACGAGCGGGGCCGCGGCGTCGAAGAAATGCAGAAACCCCTCGTCCGGACACCGCGCCGCGATGGCCGGGATCAGGCCGTCGCTCGTGAGCGGGCCGGTCGCCGTGATGCAGTCGCCGTCGGGAAACGACGTGACCTCGCCCTCGACGATTTCAATGTTCGGGTGGCTCCGGATCGCGTCCGTGATCGTGCGGGCGAACGCCTCACGGTCGACCGCGAGCGCGCCGCCGGCGGGGACGCGGTGCGCCTCCGCCGAGCGCATGATGAGACTTCCGAGCCGCCGCAGCTCCTCCTTGAGAAGGCCGACGGCGTTCGAGAGATCGTCTCCCCGCAGGGAGTTTGAGCAGACAAGCTCCGAGAACAGGGGCGAGGTGTGCGCCGGGGTCATCTTCTCCGGCTTCATCTCGTACAGACGCACGCGATGGCCCCGTTCGGCGAGCTGCCACGCCGCCTCGCTGCCCGCGAGACCGGCGCCGATGACGGATACCGGGGCCGTCATGCCTCGCCGCCCCCGGCGGCCTCTGCCGTCTTCTTCGCTGTCGTCGATTTGGAGGCGGTCGATTTCGCCGCTGTCTTCTTCGCGGCCGTGGATTTGGAGGCGGTCGTTTTTGTCGCCGTCTTCTTCGCCGTCGTCGATTTGGCGGCGGTCGATTTTGCCGCCGTCTTCTCCGGCGCTTCCTCCGCGCCGTCGGCGGCGGTGTCCGCTGCCGGGGCGGCGGCGTCCGCGTCCGCGTCGGTCTTTGTCCGGCGGCGGTAGCCGCGCTTGTCCTCGGGCGTGAAGTTCTCGCAGTCGGGGTTTATGCAGAAGGGCTTCTTCTGGCCCTTGCCGGAGAGCTTGAACATGGTCTTGCCGCAGTACGGGCAGTCGTCCTTGACCGGGACGTCCCACGTCATGAAGCCGCAGGCCGCGCCCTTTTCGCACGCGTAGTAGGGATAGCCCCGCTTCGACGTGCGCTTGAGTATCCGGCTGCCGCAGCTCGGGCAGCGGCCCGGCATCTCCACGACGACGGGCATCGTGAAGCTGCACTCCGGATAGCCGGGGCAGGCGAGAAACCGCCCGAACCGGCCGGATTTGTACACGAGGTTTTTGCCGCAGTTCGGGCAGATCTCGCTCGACACCTCGTCGGGCACCTTGAGGTGTATGCCCTCGAGGGCCTGCTCCGCCTTTTCGAGGGAGTCCTCGAAGCCGGTGTAGAACTCGCCGAGAAGCTGCTTCCAGTCCTGCTGCCCCTCCTCGACCTTGTCGAGGGAGTCCTCCATCCGGGCTGTGAACCGCAGGTCGACGATGTCGGGAAAGCGCTCCTCCATGAGGGTTGTGACCGTCTCGCCGAGCGGCGTCGGGCGGAGGTGTTTGCCCTCCTTGACGACGTATTCCCGGGCCGTGATCGTGCTGATCGTCGGCGCGTAGGTGCTCGGCCGGCCGATGCCCTTTTCCTCCATCGCGCGAATCAGCGTCGCCTCGGTGTACCGGGCGGGGGGCGTGGTGAAGTTCTGCTCCCGGTCGAGCTTCGACAGGGCGACGGCGTCGCCCTCCTCCAGCTCGGGCAGGGGCTTCTTTCCGGCGGCGGCGGGATCGGCGGTCTTCTCGTCGTCGTCCCGGTTCTCCTCGTAGACGGCGGTGTACCCGGCGAACGAGAGCTTTGAGTAGTTCGCCCGGAAGACGTAGCCCTCGCAGTCGGCGTCGATCGTCACGTTGTCATACACCGCGTTCGCCATCTGGCTCGCGGTGAAGCGGCCCCATATGAGCCGGTAGAGGCGGTACTGGTCGCCGGTGAGACTGGAGCGCACACGCTCCGGCGTCATCTCCGGGATGCTGGGGCGGATGGCCTCGTGGGCGTCCTGGGCGTTGGAGCCGGTCTTGTACCGGCGGGGCTTGCCGTAGTAGTAATCCTCGCCGTAGCGGCCGCGGATGAACGTACCGGCGGCGGCAAGGGCGTCCTCGGACAGGCGCAGGGAGTCGGTACGCATATAGGTGATGAGTCCGATCGTGCCCTCGCCCTCGATGTCCACGCCCTCGTAGAGCTGCTGGGCGATGCTCATCGTGCGGCGGGGGGTCATGCCGAGGCGGCGGGAGGCCTCCTGCTGGAGCGTGGAGGTGATGAACGGGGGAGAGGGGCTGCGCTGCTTCCTGCCGTGCTTGACGGATTTGATCGTGAAGGGCCTGCCCTCCACGGCCTTGCACACGGCGTCGACCTCCGCCTCGCTGTGCAGCTCCTGTTTTTTGTCGCCGACGCCGTAGAACGACGCCTTGAAGCTCTCGCCGGTCGCCGTCGTGAGGAGGGCGTGGATGTACCAGTATTCCTCCGGGACGAAGTCGCGTATCTCCCGCTCCCGGTCGATGACCATGCGTGTGGCGACGGACTGCACCCGTCCGGCGGAAAGGCCCTTGCGCACCTTGCGCCACAGAAGCGGACTGAGCTTATAGCCGACGATGCGGTCGAGGATGCGCCGCGCCTGCTGGGCGTCGACGAGATCCTGATCGATGTCGCGGGGGTTCCGGATGCTCTCCTGCACGACCTTTTTCGTGATTTCGTTGAACGTGACGCGGCGGGCCTTCCCGTCCGGCAGGTCGAGAAGCTCCTTCAAGTGCCACGAGATCGCCTCGCCCTCGCGGTCGGGGTCGGTCGCGAGATAGACGGTGCTCGCCCGCTTCGAGGCTTTTTTCAGTGTGTCGATCACGTCCTCGCGGCCCTTGACGGGCTGGTAGTCCGGCTCGAAGCCGTGCTCGAGATCGACGCCCATCTTGCTCTTGGGCAGGTCGCGCAAATGGCCCATGGAGGCGATGACCTTGTAGTCGCCGCCGAGATATTTTTCGATCGTTCTTGCTTTCGCGGGAGACTCCACGATCACAAGCTCGCTTGCTGCTTTTGCCATCTGGTAAAAGACTCCTTATCGGATGGATGATTCGTAGTAGCTGTTCGGAACCGCTGCGCTGGGCTGCTGAACAGTTGCGATTGGCATAATACTTTCAGGCTCATGCGCCGCCAAACTGCTTGCCGCGTGAATAGCGGCGGCCGGGGCCCTGGGTGACGCAGCCGGAAAGCTGGAGCATCGTCAGCGCGGCGTTTGCCTCCGCCGCGGACAGGCCGCTTGCCTCGATCAGCTCGTCGGCGTGCATATCCGGCGCGGTCAGCGCCTGCATGACGCGGCGCTGGGGTTCGGGAAGCTCCGCCAGCTTCTCCGCTAGGTCAATATAAACTATGTCCTTTTGGTTGTCAATCTCTTTTTTTATAGGTGTCCGGGCGGCGGACGGGCGGGTGGGGCCGGCGTTCGGACGCGGCGGGGCGGAAACCGGTCGGGTGGGGGCGGATACGGCCGGCTCGCGGCGGTTCAGGTCGGTTCTGTGGGAATATTCCGCCAGAATCGCCATGCCCGACGTGACCGGGATCGCCCCGCTCGCGATGAGATCGTTCGTGCCCTCGGCGGCGGGGCCGTCGATGTTGCCGGGCACGGCGAACACGTCCCGGCCCTGCTCGAGGGCGTGGTTCACGGTCACGCGGGTGCCGCTGCGGATCGGCGCCTCCGCCACGGCGACGCCGAGGGACAGCCCCGTGATGATCCGGTTGCGGACGCGAAAATCCGAGGCGAACGTCCGCATCCCCGGCGGGTACTCGCTCACGAGCGCGCCGTGGGCGCGCACCTCGTTAAACAGCGCGGCGTTCGATTTCGGGTACACGCCGTCGATCGCGGTGCCGAGCACGCCGACGACCGTGCCGCCGGAACGGATGGCCGCCTCCATCGCGGCGGCGTCGCAGCCCTCCGCGAGGCCGGATACGACGACCCCGCCGCCCCTCGCCACGTCCGCGCCGAGACGGGCCGCCGAGCGGACGCCGTAGGGCGTCGCCCGCCGGGTGCCGACGATCGCGATGAACGCAAGCTCGTCCACGGGCGGAAGCCTGCCCCATACGTACAGCGTCACCGGCGGGTCGGCGATGCTCCGCAGCCGCTCGGGATAGGTCGCGTCCTGAATCGTCAGGATGCCGATGCCCCGATCCTCGCAGACGGACAGCGCCCGCTCGGTCATCATCATGCTCTTGTCGGAAAGGCGCTTTGCCTCGGCCTCGGTCGCCCCGGCGGCGAGAAGCTCGTCCCGGTCGGCGAAAAAGATCGCCTCCGGCCCGCCCATCGCCCCGGCGAGGCGGTATTTTGTCAGCGGGCGCACGCCGCCGATCGTCGACAGCCACACCCAGTATTTGAGTCTTGCCATATTACCGCACCATCTCCCACATGGCGACCGCCGCCGCGACGCCGGCGTTGAGCGATTCGGCGCAGGGGCGCATCGGGATGATCGCCGTGCCCTCGCACAGCGAAAGAAGCGCCTGCGTCAGGCCGCCGCCCTCGTTTCCGATCGCGACCGCAAGCCCGCTCTTCGGCAGCGTGCGGATATCGGCCGCGCCGTCCGTGAGCGCCGCGCCGTACAGCGGCAGCGGGCCGAGGACGCCGCGCAGGTGATCGGCGTCCGTCCGAATGACGCTCTGGCGGAAGATCGCCCCCATCGACGCCCGGACGGTCTTCGGGTTGTACGGGTCGGCGCACGCGCCGCACAGCACGACGGCGTCGATGCCGAAGGCGTCCGCCGTCCGCAGCACCGTGCCGACGTTGCCGGGATCCTGCACGTCCTCGAGCACGATCACACGCGACAGCGCGCCGGCGGGCGGCATGGGCCGCATACGCACCGAGAACACCGGCCCCGGGCTGTTCTGCAGCGGCGAGACGGCCCGCAGAAGCTCCGGCGTCACGAGCCGGTACGGCACGCCGTCGGGCAGAACGCCGTCGGGCGGCTCCGCCGTGAGCACGCACAGTATCTCCGCCCCGGAGGCGGCCGCCTCACGCAGAAGCTTTTCGCCCGCGCCGATGTAAGCGCCGGCCTGCAGCCTCGCGGCGGCGTCCCGCCCGAGCCGGATGAATTGCCGAATAAGCTCGTTTTGCCGTGACCGTATGATCTCCATATCCGTTCCCTATGTATCGAAAGAACACGTATTAAAAACCGCGGGTAACTGTTCGGAAGCCCGCCGTCCTGTTTAAGTCTGCGCCGGCGGGCACAGAACGGTTACCAAAGCATTATATATAGCATTAGCACGATTTTTACGCGCCGTCAAGCGTCCGGCGGGTATTTTTTCGGACGGCCGCGCAGGACGGCGGACAAATACGCCCGCCGTCCGACGCCCGTTCCCGCGCCGCCGCCGTTATTCGGGACGCTCCGCCTCGAGGCGGCGGGCGAGGCGCTCCATCGCCCGGATGGCGGGGCCGTCGCCGTCGATGGAGACGGCGCAGCGGTCGGCCACGGGGGCGAGGTGGGCGCGGCCGTGACCGTCCGTGAGTGTGAGGCCGTCCGTGAAATCGGCGCCCAGCTCGAGGACGTGCTCGCTCACGGCCCGCATGAGACGCGCCCGATCCCGGCAGGGGATGACGCGGCGCTGTCCGCCGTCCGGCCCGGGCAGGCGGTATTTGCCCTCGAGGGCGTCGAGGTTGCAGCGGTAGTACGCCTCGGGCGTGCCGATGTCGCACCAGTACCCGTCCATGACGACGCCGGTCATCGTCACGCCGTCCCGCAGCAGCGCCGGGAAAAGATCCTTCGCGAAGTCATATTTCACGCCGTCCGGCACGCGTGACAGCACGTCGGGCGACAGGACGTATATGCCCGTGCTCACCCGGTCGGTCACGACGCGCTCCCACGCGGGCTTTTCGACAAAGCCCGTGACCGCGCCGGAGCGATCCGTGACGACGAGCCCGTAGGGCAGCGGCTCCGCGTGCGTCGCCAGGGCGATCGTCACGCCGCCCCGGTGTTCCTCCGCGAGGGCGGCGAGGTCGAAATCACAGGCGCTGTCCCCGCTCATGACGAGAACGCGCCTGTCCCCGCCGATGAAGTCGAGGCAGTTTCTGACCGCGCCGGCGGTGCCGAGCGGCTCCGTCTCCTCCCGGTATTCGATGCGCACGCCGAAGCGTTCGCCGCCGCCGAAATGCGACCGGATCGCCTCCGGCTCGTAGTGCAGCGTGAGGCACAGCTCGTCGAAGCCGTTTTGCCGCAGAAGCGCGACGGTGCGCTCAAGAAGCGGCTTGCCGACGATCGGCATCATCGGCTTCGGCAGGCCCATGGATATCGTGCGCAGGCGGGTGCCCTCGCCGCCCGACAGGATCACTGCTTTCAAAAAAATCCCTCCCTGCGCCTATTTTTACCCCCCGCGCCCCGGAATATGTGAGGCGGGAAGGGAAAAACGCGTCGGGAGGGGATGGCTGCCCGCGGCGGGAATCACCGTGTTTAATCGAACGATCTTCTGGTATAAAATTTCTTGTCGAGCACGACGGACAGCTCCGTGAGCACGGTGTTCAGGCCGTCGACGCGGAAGGAGGCGCAATCGTGCAGCATCGGCCGGTCGCCCGGCTGCGATACGGGCAGGGACACGCGCAGACGGGTACCCTCGCCCTCGCGGCTCTCGGCGATCAGCGCCCCGCCGTGCCGCTCCGCGACGCCGCGCACGACGGCAAGGCCCAGCCCCGCGCCGCCCGGGTCGGTGAGAGAGCGGGCCGCGTCGCCCTGCATAAGCGCCGTCAGCCTCTCCGTCGGGACGCCGGCGCCCGTGTCGTCGACGGCGATGACGCAGCGGTCGCCCCGGCGGGCGAGCGTCATGCGGACGGCGCCGCCGGCTCCCGTGTGCTGGAGGCTGTTCGCGAGCAGGTTTAAGAGCATCGTCTCGAGGAGCTGGGCGTCGCCGTTTATGAAGCAGCCGTCGTCCTGCGCCTCGAACGTGACCGTGACGCCCAGCTCGCCGACGAGGTTGTCGACCGTGCCGCACAGCTCCGCGCAGAGCGTCCCGAGGTCGATCACACGCGGCGAAAACGGAAGCCTTCCGTTCTCAAGGTTCAGCACGAGGCTCATGTGGCTGTGCAGCCGCTTCATGCGGTAGTAGCTCTGGTAGAGGACGGCGGCGTAGCTTTTGAGCTTCTCGTCCCGCTCGATCAGAGCGCCGTTTAGAAGACCGTCGAGCGCAAGCCGCGTGGTGAGGAGGTTGTTTCCCAGCTCCCGGAGCGTCCTGTCCGAGAGGCCGACGATCCCGCCGGCCGGCTCCGTCCGCCGCGACACGGTGAGAAGCAGCCCGTCGTCCAGGCGGACGGCGGATACGTCCGCGCTCTGTCCGCCGAGCCGGGCCGAGGCGATGAACCGCTCCGCCGGGTCGGTGAGGATGTGCTCCGGGATATACCGCGCCGCGGCGTCACCGGCCCGGACGGACAGCAGGTGCTCCGCCGCCGGGTTCGCGAACGCGACGGCGCCGCCCCCGCGTCGCGGCTGAGATCAAACAGGGGGGCGAGGGTCAGAAAATCAAAACGCATATCCATGTTCTTTCTTTTATGAAATCAGGGCCTGTCTCATTCTGAAGAGGCGTTTCTGCCCGGTTCCGACAGAATACGGGGCGGAACGCATACCAAACTATATCAAATTTCACAATAAAGGGCAACCCCTGTGAAAAAATGTTGACAAATGTGGGTTGCGGTACTAAAATAACCACGAACGGAAGCCCAGTGTCATAAATCGGGCAATCCGCCGGGAAGCATTCTTTTCCCGCGTTTCAAACAGCTACAATTACTTTTTGGAGGTATTTACAATGGTTAAGATCGGTGTCAACGGATTCGGCCGCATCGGCCGTCTGGCCTTCCGCGCCGGCTGCGAGCGCGGCGACGTGGAGTTCGTCGGCGTCAACGCGCCCGACAAGACCCCCGCTCAGCTTGCGCATTCCCTCAAGTACGATACGGTCCACGGCCGTTTCTCCGGAACCGTCGAGTATGACGACTCCGCCCTCATCGTGAACGGCAAGCGCGTTCCCCTTCTGAACTCCCGCAAGCCCGCGGAGCTGCCCTGGGGCGAGCTGGGCGCCGAGTACGTCATGGAGTGCACCGGCAAGTTCCTGACCACCGAGTCCGTCCAGGATCACCTGGCCGCCGGCGCGCAGGTCGTCATCCTCTCCGGCCCCTCCAAGGACAGCACTCCCATGTTCGTCATGGGCGTCAACAACGACAAGTACACCCCCGACCTCAAGGTCGTCTCCAACGCCTCCTGCACCACGAACTGCCTCGCGCCTCTCGCGAAGGTCATCAACGACAACTTCGGCATCGTCGAGGGTCTCATGACCACCATCCACGCCGCGACCGCCAGCCAGAACATCGTCGACAACTTCAACAAGAAGAACTGGCGTCTGGCCCGCTCCTGCTTCGACAACATCATCCCCACCAGCACCGGCGCGGCGAAGGCCGTCGGCAAGGTCATCCCCGAGCTGCAGGGCAAGCTCACCGGCATGGCCATGCGTGTTCCCTGCGGCGACGTGTCCGTCGTGGACCTGACCTGCAAGCTCGCGAAGCCCGCCACCTATGACGAAATCTGCGCCGCCGTCAAGGCCGCCGCCGCCGGCCCGATGGCCGACCAGATCCTCTACTGCGACGAGGAGTGCGTCTCCCAGGACTTCCGCACCGAGGCTCACACCTGCGTTTTCGACGCCAAGGCCGGCATCGCGCTCAACGACACCTTCGTAAAGCTCGTCGCCTGGTACGACAACGAGTGGGGTTATTCGAACAAGATGCTCGACCTCACGAAGTACATCGACTCCGTGCGCAAGGCGTAATTTTTCCCGAGAATTGCACCTCACAAGGAGGGCGGCTCACGCCGCCCTCTTTACTTTTCCTTCAAATGCGGTTATATTATAGGGGCCGCATCCATAAAATGTCCCGATATGCAGCGATTTATCACCTCGTTTTGAAGGAGCACCTATGTCTGACAAAAAAGGCCAAAACTTTTTGCACGGCGCGATGATCTACACGATCGGCATCATCGTCATCAAGATCCTCGGCGCCTTCTATAAGATTCCGCTCGGCAACATCCTCGACGACGACGGCTTCAACCACTTCGACGTCACGTACAAAATCTACAACGTCTTCCTCACGATCGCCACGGCCGGCGTCCCGGTCGCCCTGAGCCGGCTGATCTCCGAGGCGGACGCCCTCGGCCGTGAGCAGCAGGTCAAACGCGTATTCCGCGTCGGCCTGTACGCCTTCCTCGGCCTCGGCCTGTTCGGGACGGTCGTGATGATGGTCTTCCCGGCCGGACTCGCCGCGTTCGTCGGCGACATCCAGGCCACGCGGTGCATATTCGTCATGGCCCCGTCGGTGCTGCTCGTGTGCGTCGCGGCGGCCTACCGCGGCTACGCGCAGGGCCACGCCGACATGATCCCGACGACGCTGTCCCAGATCGTCGAGACCGGCGTGAAGGTCGTCGTCGGCCTCGCGGCGGCGGGCATTCTGCACCGCATGGGCAGGAGCGTTGAGATCTGCGCCGCCGGCGCGATCCTCGGCACGACGGTCAGCTCCCTCGCCGCCATGCTGTATATGCAGATCGCGGTGCGGCGCAAATACGTCGTCAATCCCCCCGTCACGCCGGAGAGCGACACGCCCGACAGCGCGAAGAGCATCCTCTGGCAGCTTCTCAAGATCGGCGTGCCCATCACGATCTCCACCTCGATCATGAGCCTCATCCAGCTCACGGACTCGATGGTCACGCTCAACCAGCTCCAGAACGGCGCGGGCTATACCGCCGCCGCCGCGTATACGCTCAACGGCTCCTACGCGAAGGCGATGACGATCTACAACGTCCCCGCCGCGTTCGTCATCCCGTTCCAGCGCCGTGATCACCGCCACGGCGACCGGATCGGCGCCTGCGACGTGGCCGAAAGCTCGATGCGTATGTGCACGATCCTCTGCCTGCCCATGGGCGTCGGCATGGCCGTGCTCGCGAAGCCCTGTATGCAGGTGCTGTATCCCGGCAGCGCCAGCCAGGGCGGCGTGCTGCTCATGGAGCTTGGCATCGTGTGCTACTTCATGACGATGAGCCTCATGGCAAACTCCATCCTGCCCGCGAACGGCAACGAGCGCCTGCCCCTCGTCGCGAGCGTCCTCGGCCTCATCACAAAGGCCACCGTGACATACGTCCTCGTCGGCAACCCCGCCATCAACATCTACGGCGCGCCGCTCGGCACGCTGAGCTGCTACCTCGTCATGCTGACGACGAACCTCATCTTCATCGCGAAGAACATGGCGCGGCCCATGAACCTCGGCCGCATCTTCGGGCGGGCGGGCGTCAGCGCCGCCGCCATGGGCGTCGCGGCCTGGGCCGTGTGGTCGCTTCTGAGCGCGCAGCTCCACGTCGCGGACGGCGGACGGCTCGGTCTTTACATCGCGTTCGGCGCGGCGGTGCTCACGGGCGTCGTCGTGTACGCGGTCATGGTCATCGCCCTGCGGGCGATCACGCTGGAGGATATGAAGCTCATCCCGAACGGGGAAAAGTATGCCGGAATCCTCCATATTCTGCACAAAAAACCTTGATTTAGATGGGATTTTTGAATTTAACTATTGCAGAGAGAGTGAAACTATGGTAAATTTCCAATACAAAGCGCGGTATGACATTCAGGACTTCCGCCGTATTATGGAGCTGCTGCGCGGCGAGGGCGGCTGTCCCTGGGATCGCGTACAGACGCACGAGAGCATCCGCCGCAATATGCTGGAGGAGGCCTACGAGGCCGTTACAGCGATCGACCACGCCGACATGGAGAACCTCCGCGAGGAGCTTGGCGACCTGCAGATGCAGGTGCTGTTCCACGCCCGCATGGAGGAGGAGATCGGCGGGTTCAGCTTCGACGATCCGCCGCCACCCCCACGTATTCGGGGACGCGTCCGCCGACACGCCGGACGCCGTGCTCGCCACCTGGGACGCGGTCAAGCGCGAGGAGAAAAAGCAGAAGAGCACCTCCCGCGCCATGGCGGACGTGGCCGACGCGCTCCCGGCGCTCTGGCGTGCGGAGAAGATCCAGTCCAAGGCCCGGAAGGACGGCTTTGACTGGCCCGACTGGCGCGGCGCCCGTGAGAAGCTTACCGAGGAGCTGAAGGAGCTGGACGACGCCATCGCCGCAGGCTCGGGCGTCGAGGACGAGCTTGGCGACGTGCTCGCCGCCGCCGTCAATCTGGCGCGGCTTCTCGACGTCGACCCGGAGAAGGCGCTGAACGCCTCGAGCGACCGCTTCATAGCGCGGTATACGCGGATGGAGGAGCTGGCGGAGGGCGAGGGAAAGAGCCTCCCCGCGCTGTCGCTGGACGAGCAGGAGACGCTCTGGCAGACGGCCAAGCGTGACCTTGCCGGGTCGTAAACCGCCGTAAGCACGCACAGACCCCGCCCCAACAGGGAAACGAACCTGCAAGCCCGACGCGTAAAACCAATCTACAAAAGCGGCGGCGCGTCCGCCGACTAACAGGAGGATTACACATGAATAAAGCAGAACTCATCGCGGCTGCCGCCGAGAAGGCCGGCCTGTCCAAGAAGGATTGCGAGAAGGCGGTCAACGCCGCGCTCGATACGATCACCGAGGCGCTCGTGGCGGGCGACAAGGTGCAGCTCGTCGGCTTCGGCGCGTTCGACGTCAAGGTTCGCGCCGCCCGTGTCGGCCGCAACCCCCAGACGAAGGAGGAGATCGAGATCCCCGCTTCGAAGGCTCCCCAGTTCAAGGCCGGCAAGGCGCTCAAGGACGCCGTCGCCCGGTGACATTTCCCACGGATCTTTAAGGCGCGGACGCTCCGCGCCTTATGCTTTTTTTCAGGAAAGGAGCGCAGTATGCGTCTTGACAAGTATCTGAAGGTATCCCGCCTCATCAAGCGGCGCACCGTCGCGAACGAGGC